>CALMPZ010000619.1 GCA_937871645.1 uncultured Polymorphobacter sp. | reverse complement strand
TTTGACAAAAGACGCCAAATAGGTTATGAGTGGCCGTGTTCGTTGAAAGGTCGAACGCACCGGCGCCGCACGTCATTTTGCGTCAGAGTGTAAACTTCGCGACACGCCGAATCTTCGTACAGATTGTAAACTTCGGCGGCGGCGCGAAATTTGCCTCAGGCGTGTACAACTACCTCTAATTCCTCAAGTAACCCGTTCCACGCCGCTTCATACGCCGGCGTCCACTCTGGTCCGAGCTGGTCGCGGAAGGCGTCGCGCACCACCCAAAAGAACCGCGTATAGACTTCGGGCGGGACGCCGAGTTCGGCATGGTTGATGCGTTCACTGTGCAGCATGCCCACCGAAAAATGCTTGTCGCCGATGAAGTCGAGCAGCGTTTCGAATGTCACCGAAAGCATGTGCTCGCGGCGCCGGCCATCGCGGTCGAGGAAGAAAAGTTCGACGGTTTCGGGGTAATCGGCATAGAGCCGCGCGTAAACCAGCGGCACCGGGTCGGGCACGCGCGCCAGCACGGCCTCGAGGCTCGATTGAATTGCGGCACTGTCGAACATGATCGTCTCCTGTCGGCTGCTGTATAGCAAACCATGATGCTGGCGCCAGGTGCAAGTATTCCAAGCGCCTCACCTATAAACGACCGTCATCCCGGCGAAGGCCGGGACCCATCGCCAGCAACGCAAGTGCTCGCGGTAAGGTCGGTGGGTCCCGGCCTTCGCCGGGATGACGTAAGATTTGGGGTGCAGGCCTCAGGCCTGCCCGCCGGAGGCTCTTGCTGCCCCTACCCGCCCCGCAATCGCATCCGCCACCACCAATGTCCGCCGTGCGACGCCGACATGCAACAGCTCGATCATCTTGCCGTCGAAGGTGGTGACGCCCTTGCCCGCAGCCTGCCCCGCCTCGAACGCCGCGATCAGCCCGCGGGCATGGTCGATTTCGGCGGCGTCGGGGGCGAACAGCCGGTTGGCGGTGGCGATCTGGCTCGGATGGATCAGCGTCTTGCCGTCGAAACCGAATTGCGCACCCTGGAGTGCTTCGGCCGCGAGCCCGGCCTCGTCGGCGATATCGGTGAAGACGCCGTCGAACGCCTGGATCTCGGCGGCCCGCGCGGCCATGACAATCGTGCTCAGCGCGAACACCAGCGCCAGCCGGTCAGGCGTCGGCTTGGCGCGCAGGTCCTTGGTCAGGTCGGCCATGCCGGCGAGCAGCGCGGTGACGCCCTCGGTAGCGGCGATATCGGCGGCGTCGAAGATGGCGCGCGGTGTTTCGATCATTGCCCACACCGGCTTGCCGTGGCTGCGCGCCACCGCCTCCTCGGCCTCGCGCGCCGAATCGACCTTGGGCACGACGATGCCGGCGGCGTGGCTGGCGGCGACCGCGGCGAAATCGTCGATGCTCCAGACGGTGGCGAGCGAATTGACGCGGATCAGTACCTCGCGGTGGCCCCAGTCGCCTTCGGCCACCGCCGCGACAGCTGCGGCGCGCGCCTCGACCTTGGCATCGGGCGCAACGGCGTCCTCGAGGTCGAGGATGATGCAGTCGGCATCGACGGTCCGCGCCTTGGCGATGGCGCGCGGGTTGGCGGCGGGCAGGTAAAGCACCGACCGGCGCGGTCGCAGAATGTCGGTCATGGCGGCCTCTATTTCTCTTCGTCCGGATACGGCCCGACCCCGCCGCCGGCGATGAACTCGTCGACGCGCGCTTCGAGCACCGGCAGCGGCACCGAGCCCATCGCCAGCACGGTGTCGTGGAAGGCGCGGATGTTGAACTTTGGTCCAAGCGCGGCTTCGGCCTTGGCACGGCTCTTTTCGATGCTCATTTCGCCGAGATAATAGGCGAGCGCCTGGCCGGGCCAGCCGATGTAGCGATCGACTTCGGTTTCGATTTCGTGGTTCGACAGCGCGGTGTTGTCGCGCAGGAAGGCTTGGGCCTGTTCGCGCGTCCAGCCCTTTGAGTGGATGCCGGTATCGACGACGAGCCGTGCCGCGCGCCACATCTGGTAACTGAGCATGCCGAACATGTCGTAGGGGGTTTCGTACATGCCCATTTCGATACCGAGCTTTTCGGCATACAGCGCCCAGCCTTCGCCGAACGCCGAGATGTACACCTTGCGGCGGAAGTCGGGCATGTCCTTGTTTTCCTGCGCCAGCGACATCTGCCACGAATGGCCGGGCGCCGATTCGTGCAAGGTCAGCGCGCGCAGCGCATAGGTCGGGCGCGACGGCAGGTCATAGGTGTTGAGCATATAGGTGCCGGTGCCGCCGCGGCCGGCGGTGTAGAATGGCGCGATGTCGGCGGGCACCGGGCGGATGGTGAAGCGGCCCCGCGGGTTGTGGCCGAAGTAGGTCGAGGCCTTGCCGTCGAACTGCTTGGCGATCCAGGCGGCACGGTTGAGCAGGTCCTGCGGGTCGGTGACATAGAATTGCGGATCGGTGCGCAGGAAGTGCAGGAACGCCGGCAAATCGCCCTTGAAGCCGGTCTGCGTCTTCACCTGCTGCATCTGCGCGCGAATCTTCGCGACCTCATCGAGGCCGATCTGGTGGATCGCCTCGGGCGTCAGGTTGAGCGTGGTAAATTCGGCGATCTTCGACTGATAAAAGGCTTTGCCGTCGGGCAGGCTGTAGGCGGCGAGCGGCACGCGGGCGTTCGGGATATAGTCGTTCTTCAGGAAGGTCAGCAGCTTGGCGTGCGCCGGGATAACCTGCTCGTTGATCGCCTTGACGGCTTCGGCGCGCAGCTGCGCCTGTTCGGCGGGCGCGATCGACGCCGGCATTTTGACGAACGGCTTGTAGTAAACGGTGTCCTCGGCGCGCTTGGCCTGCGCCACCGAGGCGACACTCGAATCGCGGCCCTGCAGCGTCACCTTGGGCGGCGTGAAGCCGCGCGCCAGCCCGAGTTTCAGATTGTCGGTCTGCTGGTCGAAATAGCGCGGCACCGCGTTCATCTGTTGGGTCCAGTTGCGGTATTGCTTGGCGGTCTTGAACGGCGCGTTGCCCGTCGACGCGAGGTCGCCCCAGAAGCTGCTGTCCGAATTGAGCGGCATTTCATAGTCGCGGTATTGCTGCGACGCGATCAGCGTGGCGATCTGGTTGCGATAGACGCCGTAGTTGACTGCGGCAGCGGGCGACAGCTGCTTGGCATCAAGCGCATCGAGCTCGGTCATCACCTTCTGCCAATAGGCCAGCCGCGCTTGCTGCGTCTTGACGTCGACATCGGGCAAGGTAGTTCGGCCGGCGGCGCTGTCCTCGTCATAGTCGAACTGGTCCATCCGCCACGTCCATTCGCGCATGTAGATGTCCTTGAACGCCGCATCGGTGGCAGCGTCAGCAAGCACCGGCGAAGCGGTGGCCAGCAGCAGCGCCAGCACCAGGCCCTTGGTCAGTTTCATGCGGTCAGCTCCCTGTCGCCGCCACCGACGGCACCCCGCCGGCGGCATCGGCTTCCTCGATCA
Source organism: uncultured Polymorphobacter sp. (assembly GCA_937871645.1). GTDB lineage: Bacteria > Pseudomonadota > Alphaproteobacteria > Sphingomonadales > Sphingomonadaceae > Polymorphobacter_A. The sequence goes on along the minus strand of CALMPZ010000619.1, from coordinate 3,337 downwards.
GTTTGAACAATGGCCCGCGCGATAGCGATTGGGCAAAGGGTATCATCAGGATCGGCGCGCCACCGGCAGCCAGTGCGTCGGCACCGGCGTTGCGCAGCAGGTGCTTTTGCACGCGCGGCGGCACTTCGTCGGCGGTGACCATCGACGGGCCATCCTGGCACATTTGCTCGAAGCGCGCGTCATCGGCGTCGCGGTCATCGCTCAGCGCGCCGATGCGCTCCATCAGCGTCGCGAACGCAATCGGCGTGCCGCCGGCATCGCGCAGACAGGCCAGCGAAATGCCGTCGAGCACATCGGCACGCTGGCGCGCCACGCCGCTGAGGATCGAAAACGAGAAGGTGCCGGTATTGGGTTCGGTCGACACCGCGAAAATCTTGTTCTGCAGCATGATTGCCCAGCCCTGCAGCCGCAGCGCGAACACCCCCATGCGGATTTCGATCATCGATTCGCCGTTACGCCGCATCATCACATAGTCTTGGAAAAAGCTGCCGGGCACTTCGGCCGAGGCGCGCGTCGTGCGCCAGAATCCCTCGTAAGCCCAGCCGCGCAGCCGCGTGGTGACCGCCGATTCGCGCACCATCGATTCGGGCAACAGCCCGTCGATGGGCAGCGTTTCGGGCGCCGGCGGGCCGGGCGGGGCGACGCCGAACTTTTCGGCCAGCGCATCAAGGTCGCGGTCCCAGTCGAGCAGCGTGAACCCTGGCTGGCGTTTGGCAACATACGCCGTCAGGCGTTCAAGGTTGAGCGCCGACGGTTTGACCGCCCCCGACACCCAGCGCCCGACGAGCGATTTGTCGACGCCGAGTTCCGCAGCAAGCCGGCCGCGTGTCAGTGAAAGCGCCTTCAGGATCAGTTCGAGCCGTGCTGTGAAACCGCCGGTTGCATCGTTATTTGCCATGGCTTTCCCCCTTCCGCGCAACAACTTATGGACAGTTTCAACTGTGGGTGCAACCGTTGCATGCAACCCCGCGCATTTTGCTGCGCGCCGCTGCACCTGTTCGGTGCAAGCTGTGGCAGGCATTGAAACACCGCAGCTGCAGCGCGGAGTTCCCCGGCGCGCAGCCTGCGGCCGACACGCATGGTCCGTCTCGGCTGCTGCAACTGTTTTGCAGTGATACGACCCGACTTCGGCCCGGACCCACAAGGTCCGGGCCGTCTTTTTTCCGGGGTCATACGTATTCATTGCGGGCGCGGGCGCGCCCTGTTCGTGTTTGCCCAAATCGCGGTTATGCTGCGGCTGCGAACCGGGGAGCCGCCATGCCCAGATCATCCGATGCGAGCCCATTGAACCTGGGTGCAAAGCCCGACCGCGGCGACCTGCGCTACCTCGGCCGGCTGCTCGGCGATGTCATCCGCGAAACCGACGGCATCGCGGTGTTCGAACGTATCGAAGCGATCCGCCAGGCGTCGGTCGCGGTGCACCGCACACCCGGCGTGCACGCCGAAGCAACGCTGGCACAAGCGCTCGACCAGCTCGACCTCGGCGACAGCCTGCGCTTCATCCGCGGCTTCCTGCTGTTCTCGCTGCTCGCCAATCTGGCGGAGGATCGCGGCAGCGCGCTCGATGCCCGCGCCGATGCGACGCTGGCGGGGGCGGTCGCCGAGCTTGCCGCCGCCGGCATCGATACCGCCGCGGTCACCGCGCTGCTCGACCGCGCGCTGATTGCGCCGGTGCTAACCGCGCACCCGACCGAGGTGCGGCGCAAGAGCATGATCGACCGCGAGGCGGCCATCGAGGCGCTGCTCGCCGCCCGCGCTGCGCCCGGCATCGATGCAACCGAGGTCGAAACCCAGCTGCGGCGCGAAATCAGCATCCTGTGGCAGACGCAGCCGCTGCGCGCGGTGCGCCCCGGCGTCACCGACGAGATCGACAATGCGCTGTCGTATTTTGTCCGCAGCTTCATCCCCGAACTGCCGCGGCTGCACGCGCGCTGGGAACGCCTGCTCGGCGCGCCGCTGCCGCCGTTCCTGCGGCCGGGCAGCTGGATCGGCGGCGACCGCGACGGCAACCCCAATGTCAATGCCGCGACGCTCGAGGCCGCGCTGGCGAAACAGGCGGCGGTGGCGCTCGGCCACTATCTCGACGAACTCAACGCGCTCGGCGCCGAGCTGTCGCTGTCGGCGACGCTGGCACCCGCATCACCGGCGTTGCGGGCGCTCGCCGACGCATCGGGCGACGCGGCACCGTCGCGCGCCGACGAGCCCTACCGCCGCGCGCTGACCGGCATTTATGCCCGCACCGCCGCGACCTATACCGCGCTCGCCGGCAAGGCGCCGACCCGCGCTGCCGCGGTGCCGGGCGCACCCTATGCCCGCGCCGAAGTCCTGCTCGCCGACCTGCGCATCGTTGCCGACTCGCTGGGCGCGCCGGGCAGCGTGTTGCGCGCCGGGCGGCTCGAAAATCTGTGCGCGGCAGTCGCCTGCTTCGGCTTCCACCTCGCTACGCTCGACCTGCGCCAGAATGCCGATGTCCACGCCCGCGTCGTCGCGGAGTTGCTGCGCCACGCCGGCGTCGAGGCCGATTATGAAGCGCTCGACGAAGACGCGCGCATTGCCTTGCTGGCGCGCGAACTCGGCCACACGCGGCTGCTGCTCAACCCTTACCTCACGTACAGCGACGAAACGCTCGGCGAAGTCGCGATCCTGCGCGCGGCGGCTGCCGCACACGCCCGCTTCGGGCCGCACGTCATCCGCGCCTATATCGTCTCGAAAACCACCGGCGTCGCCAACCTGCTCGAAGTCTATCTGCTGCTCAAGGAGGTCGGGCTGTTCGTCCCCGGCGAACAGCCGGTGTGCCCGATCATGGCGGTGCCGCTGTTCGAAACCATCGCCGATCTCGTCGCCGCGCCACAGGTCATGGCCGACTTCCTCGACCGGCCGCGCGTCCGCGCGCTGGTCGCGACGCGCGGTTACCAGGAAGTGATGATCGGCTATTCGGACAGCAACAAGGACGGCGGCTATCTGACCTCGAACTGGTCGCTGCACGAAGGTGCGCTGGCGTTGGTCGAGGTGTTCGGCGCGCGCGGCGTGCGGCTGCAGCTGTTCCACGGTCGCGGCGGCGCCGTCGGCCGCGGCGGCGGCTCGGCGTTCGATGCGATCCGTGCGCAACCCGCCGGCTCGGTCGGCGGTCGCATCCGCATTACCGAACAGGGCGAGGTCATCGCCTCCAAATATGGCTCGCCGGCAGTCGCCGCGCGCGGCCTTGAAGCCATGACCGCCGCGACTCTGCTCGCCAGCCTCGCGCCACCCGAATTGCCGCCCGCAGAGTTCGCGCGCTTCCGCGACGCCATGGCCGGAATCAGCGCCGACGCCTGTCGCCACTACCGCGACCTCGTCT
>CALMPZ010000618.1 GCA_937871645.1 uncultured Polymorphobacter sp. | reverse complement strand
GTGGCAGCACCGCCCCAAACCTATGGTGCAGGCCTGAGGCCTGCCCGCCGGAGGCTCTTCCTCCCGAACTCAAAAATCGACGGCAATGCCCTTGCGTTCCCAATCGCCGTAGCGCGTCGGGTCGAGGCCGTCGCGGCCGCCGCGTTCTTCGCCCGCCGGCTTGGCCTCGGGCTGCGGCACCGGCGGCGACTTGGGCGGGACGTAGTCCGTCGGCGGACGCTTGGTGGCGGCTTTCGCCATTTCCTGACTTCTCCAAAATACGTTGCTGGTCTACGCATCTTGCCAACACCGCGCGGGCGATTATGCACCAGCCGGGCAAAATGGGGAAGCGACATGGCAGCACAGGCAAGTCTAGAAGGGCGCGTCATTGCGGTCACTGGCGCGGGCAGCGGCATCGGGCGGGCGCTGGCGAAGTTGCTGGCGAGCAAGGGCGCCAAGCTGGCGCTCGCCGACAAGGACGCCAAGGGGCTGGCCGAAACCGCCGCGATGCTGGGCAATTATCCGCAATCGACGACCGTGCTCGATGTCCGCGACGAAGCCGCGGTCAAGGCGTGGATCGATGCCGCGGTCGCCGACTATGGCAAGCTCGACGGCATCATCAACAACGCCGGCCTCAGCGTCATGGCGCCGTTCGCCGACTGCCCCAAGGATGATTTCGACTTGGTGATGAACGTCAACTTCGATGGCGTCGTGTCGGGCTGCCGCCACGCGCTACCGCATCTGAAGAAGTCCGACACCGCGTGGCTGGTCAATGTCAGCTCGGTGTTCGGGATGATGGGGTTCCCGACGCAGTCGGCGTACAATGCCTCGAAGTTCGCGGTGCGCGGCCTGACCGAAGCGCTGCACATCGAACTCGGCATGACCGACCCGCACATCCGCGTCATCCGCGTCCACCCCGGCGGCATCAAGACCAATGTCGCACGCAACGCCAAGCGCATCGCCGGCATGCCGGGGCAGGTCATGGACGACGACCCCGGCGCGGCGTTCGAAGCGGCGGCGCGCACCACCCCCGAACAGGCGGCGCTGACCATCGTGACCGGCATGGAAAAGGGCACCCACCGCGTGCTCATCGGGCCCGACGCCAAGATGATCGACTGGATCGTGCGGATCTTCCCGGTCAATTATTTCAAGCGGCTGAGCGGCGTGTTGGGCGGCAAGAAGGACTGAAGCAAGGGCTTGCCGCGCGGGCAGGCGTGACGCCTGCACCCGAATTTTTCGTTCGTCATCCCGGCGAAGGCCGGGACCCAGTCGGTCCCGAATGCGCCTGCGTCCAAGACTGGGTCCCGGCTTTCGCCGGGATGACGAATATCGATAAACGCACAACGGCCGGCCGACACCCCCTGGAGTCGGCCGGCCGCCGGCGCCCGCTCCCCGCTTGAGCCACGGCGGGTCGGGCAAGGTCTTGGCGCCTAGTGCATCGCGCCGTGTGGTTTGGGCGCTGCCGCACCATCGCTCGCCGCCGCCATGCCGGCCTTGAGCTTTTCGATGTCGGCGGGCGACAGTTGCGGGCGATCGACGTCGAGCGTCACGCTGTTGAGCTTCGACGCCAGTTTGAACGGCGGCATATAGTCGGCATCGTTGACGCCGGTCAGCGTGTCCGAACCGATGTCGAAGGCCTCGTCCCACTGCAGGATCATCGGCAGCGTGTTTTCCATCTTGATCGTCTGCACCGGCTTGCCATCGACCTTGAGCACGCCGGTGCCCGGACGGCCGACGCCACTCATGTTGTTGAACGCCAGCGTGCCGACGCCGAGCCCGTCATAGGTGAACTCGAAGCTGATGACGTGACGACCGGGTGTCAGTGCATCGGTGCCGGCCCAGCGGATGCGCTTGAGATCCACCATGTTCCACAGGAACACCGGCTTGCTGTCCTTGATGTAGAAGCCGTAGCCTGCAAAGCGCCCGCCCGATGTCAGGATCATGCCGTCGGCGCTGCCCGACGCCGGCACCTCGATATCGGCGGTGAAGGTGTACGAGCTGTTGAGGATGTTGGGCGAATCGCCCTGCGGCAGCCCGATCATCGGCGCCGTATAGACGAACCGGGTGCGACCTGCGGTGATGTTCGGGCGCGGCTGGACAAGGCGCGAGGCTACCGAGGCGTCCATCGGCAGCACGTCGAACTTCTTCGCCTCCTCCAGGAACTTCGCGCGCAGTTCGGCGACCTTGGCAGGGTTGGCCGCCGCGATGTCGGTGGTCTGGTTGAAGTCGGTGCCGAGCTGATAGAGCTGGAAGGTCTGGTTGTTGAGCGGATCGGGGTTGGCCGCGCCGAAGGCTTCCCAAGGCGCGCGGTTGACGGCGGTGCTGAGCAGCCAGCCGTCATCATACAGCGCATACTGCCCCATCATCTCGAAATACTGGAGCTTGTGGCGCGATGGTGCGTTGGCGTTCGCAGCATCGAACGTATAGGCGAAGCTGGTACCTTCGATCGGCTTCTGCTTGATGCCGTCGACGGTTTCGGGCGCGCGAATGCCCACGACTTCCAGAATCGTCGGGACGACATCGATGACGTGCGTGAACTGCTGGCGCAGCGCGCCCTTGTCCTTGATGCGCGCCGGCCATGACACCACCATGTTCTGGTTGATGCCGCCCAGCCGCGAGGCATTCTGCTTGAACCAGTCGAACGGCGTGTCGAACGCCCACGACCAGCCCGCCGACATATGGTTGTAGGTCGCCTCGGTGCCCCAGACGTCGTAGAACTTCATCTGCGTTTCGGCCGGAATCGCGTTGAGCCCGTTGAAGAACGCGACTTCGTTCGGGGTGCCGAGCGGCCCGCCCTCGGCGCTCGTGCCGTTGTCGCCGTTGATGTAGATGACCAGCGTGTTTTCGGGTTTTCCAAGCTTCTGGAAGGCATCGACGACGCGGCCGGTTTCATGGTCGCTGTACGCCGCATAGGCGGCGAACACCTCGACCTGCTTGATGAACAATTTCTGTTCGGTCGGGGTCAGCTTGTCCCACGACCGGATGTATTTTTCGGGCCAGGGCGCCAGCGTGGCGTTCTGCGGGATGATGCCCATCGCCTTCTGGTTGGCGAAAATCTTGTCGCGCAGCTTGTTGTAGCCGTCGTCGAACAGGTGCATCGCGCTGATCTTGTCGACCCAGGCCTTGGTCGGGTGGGGCGGTGCGTGCGTCGCGCCCGGCGCGTATTTGATGAAGATCGGCTTGTCGGGCTGGATCTGGTGGATGCGCGTCATATAGTCGATGGCGTCATCGGCCATCGCGGTGACGAGGTTCCACTGGCCCGGCGCGCTGCCCTGGAACGGGTAGATTTGCGTGGTGTTGCGGAACAGGTTGGGCTGCCACTGGTTGGCATCGCCGCCGATGAAGCCGTAGAAATATTCAAAGCCCAGGCCCGTCGGCCACTGGTTGAACGGCCCGGCCTGGCTGGCGGCGAACG
>CALMPZ010000617.1 GCA_937871645.1 uncultured Polymorphobacter sp. | reverse complement strand
TGGTGGACGCACCAGGGTTCGAACCTGGGACCCGCTGATTAAGAGTCAGCTGCTCTACCGACTGAGCTATACGTCCATACGCAAAGGGCAGCTTGCTGCCGAGCGAGCGGCGCGATTAGCACCCGCAGCCGGGCTTGTCCAGCACTGTTGACGGCAATTCAGCCGTTTCCGCGATCGAGCAGGTCGGCGTCGCGCTGGCGGGCGATGCTCATGACGATGCCGAGCAGGATCATCACCGTCATCATCGCCGAGCCGCCGTAGCTGATCAGCGGCAGCGGGATGCCGACAACCGGCGCCAGCCCCATAACCATCATCATGTTGATGGCGAGGTAAAAGAACAGTGTCGCTGCCAGCCCCATCGCCGCCAGCCGCGAAAACATCGCGCGCGAGGTCAGCGCGACGCTGATCGCCCAGCCGAGCAAGATGCCGAAGCCGATCAGGATGAACAGTCCGCCGGCTAGCCCCCATTCCTCGGCCATGGTCGCGAAGATGAAGTCGGTGTGCAGTTCGGGCAGGTAGTCGAGGTGGCTCTGCGTGCCCTGCAGAAAGCCCTTGCCGGTAATGCCGCCGCTGCCGATGGCGATTTTGGACTGGGTGATGTGATAGCCGGCGCCGAGCGGGTCGCTTTCAGGGTCCATGAAGATCAACACGCGCTTGCGCTGATAATCATGCAGCATCGACCAGGCGACCGGCAACGCCGCGACCAGCGCGACGCCGCCGCCGACGAACAGCCAGATGCTGACCCCTGACAGGAACATCATCACCACGCCGCCGAACACGATCGACAGCGCGGTGCCGAGATCGGGCTGCAACATCACCAGTGCTGCCGGCAGGCCGATCAGCACCAGCGGCGGCCATAGCGCGTTCAGCGTCCCGATGAACGGCCGTGGCAGGTTGTGATAATAGCGGGCCAGCGCCAGAATAATCGCCAGCTTCATGAACTCCGACGGCTGCAGCCGGATGAACCCGAGGTCGAGCCAGCGCTGGCTGCCACCGCCCATCTGGCCGAAGATCTCGACCGCGACCAGCGCCACCAGCACGACGGCGTAGAACCAATAGGCATGGCGCAGCCACAGCCGCGCGTTGACTTGCGAGATGATCAGCATCGCCGTCATCAGCACGCCGAAGCGGATCGAATGGATGATCGCCCAGGGCGCGAAATGGCCGCCGGCTGCCGAATAGAGGATGACGATGCCGAAGCCGCCGAGCGCCGCGATGGTCAGGATGGCCAGCCACGGCAGCTCACGCAGGCGCTGGATCCAGGGTGCGTTGAGCATCGCCTAGTCGCCCGTGGCCGGGGTTGGCGGCGGCGGTGCGGCCGCATCGGGTGCGACGGCGACGACGAGTTCGGGGTGCGCGGCCGCATAGGCGGCCGCTTCTGTGGCGGCGGCTGCGGCGGCGCGCTTGGCGGCAAAGGCGCGTTCGAGCGGTTCGAGCGTCGCCAGCGCGCGTTCGGGTTCGAAGATATAGGTCAGCACGTCGCGCGCGATCGGCGCGGCAGCGGTGCCACCATGGCTGCCGTGTTCGACGATGACGCTCACCGCATAGCGCGGCGCGTCGGCGGGCGCGAACGCGACGAACAGCGCATGGTCGCGGTATTTATAGGGCATGCGGTCGCTGCTGGTGCGGCCGGCACGGCGGTCGGCCATGGTGATGCGCTTGACCTGCGCCGATCCGGTCTTGCCGGCGACGCGGATGCCTTCGACCTTGAGCCGCGCCGCCTTGCCGGTGCCGCCGCCGGCGTTGACGACGTCGATCATGCCGTCGCGGATGATCTGCAGATGCTCGGCGCTGATGCCGAGGTCGCCTGTCGCAAATTTCATTTCTCCTTCAATAATTTTGATGATGTTGTCAAACTCTTTGGCATCGCCTCGGAAGAGTAA
>CALMPZ010000616.1 GCA_937871645.1 uncultured Polymorphobacter sp. | reverse complement strand
AAATCCCACGCCGGCAGCCCATGGATGACCGGCTCGGGCCACGGCCCGGTGAGCATCGGATAGCCGACCGCATTGTTGACGGTGTAATCGAGCGCCGGTGCACCGTCGGCCCAGCCCATGACCCGCACCGTTACCAGGTCGGCGCGGCCTTCGGCGAGCTTGGCGTGCGACAAAAAGCCCTCGGCCGGGAAGTTGGTGATGAACTGGCCGGTGGCGCGCACCAGCGCCTGCAACAGCTCGCGACCTTCGGGCTTCGACAGGTCGAGCGCCACCGACTTTTTGGCGCGGTTGAGGTTCTCCCAATAGAGCGAGTCATTGCCCTCGGTCACCGGCCAGCGCCGGTAATCGGGGCCGCCGCCGACCTGGTCGACGCGGATGACCTCGGCGCCGAACTGCGCGCAGTACAGCCCCGCCGTCGGCGACGCGACAAACGACGACGCCTCGATGACGGTCAGCCCGTCGAGCAGGTTATACACGGATCACGCCCAGCCCCGATCAAGCATGGGCCGCCCACTCACGCAGCATGTGCTTGGCAATCTGCAGCTGCAGGATCTGCGTCGTGCCTTCGTAGATGCGGTAGATGCGGGCATCGCGGAAGAAGCGCTCGGCGTCATATTCGGCGAGATAGCCGGCGCCGCCATAAATCTGCACGACGCGGTCGACGACGCGCCCGCACATTTCGGTGGCGAACACCTTCGCGGCGGCCGCCTTGCGCAGCACGTTTTCGCCGGCATCGGCACGGCGGCAGGCGTCTTCGAGCATGCATTCGGCGGCGTAGATCTCGATTTCGCTCTCCGCCAGCATCTGCTGGATGAGCTGAAAATTGGCGATCGGTTCGCCGAACGCCTTGCGTTCATTGGCGTAGCGCAGCGCACTGTCGAGCGCGCGGCGCGCATAGCCGGCGGCAGCCGCGCCGACCGAAAGCCGGCCATTGTCGAGGCTCTGCATCGCCATCACGAAGCCGCCACCCTCGGTGCCGAGCAGTGCGTCGGCGGGCAGCTTGACGTCTTCCATGATGATGTCGGCGATGTGGCTGCCGGCCTGGCCCATCTTCTTGTCGGACTTGCCGACGGTGATGCCCGGCGTGTCCATCGGCACGATGAACGCCGAGACGTGGGCGTTCTTGGGCAGCGCTTCCTTGTTGGTGCGCGCCATGATCAGCGCGACATTGGCGAACGGCGCGTTGGTGATGTAGCGCTTGGTGCCGTTGAGCACCCAGCCATTACCCGACTTGACCGCGCTGGTCTGCATGGCGGCTGAATCGGACCCCGAGCCGGGCTCGGTCAGGCCGAACGAGGCGACTTCGCCCGCCGCCAATCGCGGCAGCCATTCGGCCTTTTGCGCGTCGGTGCCGCCGCGCTTCAGCGCCGAACACACCATGCCGATGTTGATCGAGGTGATCGAGCGGTAGCACGGCATCGCGTAGCTGAGTTCGCGGATGGTGCGGACGTACTGCGCGATGTTCATGCCGGCGCCGCCATATTCTTCGGGCATGGTCAGGCCGAACAGCCCCATGTCGCGCATTTCGGCGAGGATATCGTCGGGGATCGCATCGGCTTCGATGATGGCCTTTTCGGCCGGAATCAGCCGTTCGCGGACATAGCGCTGCAGCTGTTCGATGAACTGGTCGAAAACGTCATTGTCCATGGCAATCGTCCCTCAAAGTGCGGCGCGGCAGCGGTTAAGTTCGGCTGGTTGCGCCCGAAATTTCAACGCAAAAATTCAAGACGGTGGTGCGGTTTCAAATCGGGTCATAGCCGAAAACATGCGCCGACACTTCATCGGCACGCGCGAAGCTCGGCGCGAACGCCGGGATCAGTTCGGCGGCAATCGATTCGGGCGTCCAGCCTTCGACCTTGGTCATCGACCGCACCGGGCGCGGCTTGCTGAACAGCACGATCTCGTTCTTGCGCACCGAGAAAATCTGGTTGGTCACTTCCTGCGCCGCGTCCGACGCCAGATAGACCACCAGCGGCGCGATCTTGTCGGCGCTCATTTCCTTGAACTTTTCGAGCCGGGCCTTTTGTGCCGGCGTTTCTGCCGGGATCGACGCGGTCATCCGGCTCCACGCAAACGGCGCGATGCAGTTCGAGCGCACGCCGGCGCGCGCCATGTCGAGCGCGATCGACTGCGACAGCCCGACGATGCCCAGTTTCGCCGCCGAGTAGTTGGCCTGGCCGATGTTGCCGATCAGACCGCTGGTCGAGGTGAAGTGGATGAAGCTGCCCGACTGCTGCTCGCGGAAGTACGGGGTCGCGGCCTTCGACACATTGAAGCAGCCGTTGAGATGCACGTCGATGACTGCGCGCCAGTCCTCATGGCTCATCTTGTGCCAGATGGTGTCGCGCAGGATGCCGGCATTGTTGACGACGGCGTCGATGCGCCCGAAGCGCTGGACGGCGTCCTCGATGATCGAGGTGGCACCGGCTGGATCGGCGACGCTGGCGAGGTTGGCGTGAGCCCGGCCGCCCGCAGCGACGATGTCGTTGACGGTTTGCTGTGCCGGGCCGGCATCGCCGCCTTCACCACCGCCGCCGACACCGGGGTCATTGACGATAACCGCCGCGCCATGCGCCGCACATAGCAAGGCGACCTCGCGCCCGACGCCGCGCCCGGCGCCGGTGACTGCAACGACTTTGCCGTCAAGCATGCCCATGACAAATCCTTCCCCAAACTGCCGCCGCTGTCACCGCAGCTTCCAGCCGCAGACGGCCGGGTAGCACTGCCAATCGCGCCCCGAGCGCCATTTGTCACCCGGTTTTTGAGCTGGATGCCAAGCCGCGCCGGCTGTGGGAAGCAACGCACCCGGCGCGCAAGCAATAATCGCGCGCGCAACACTGTCGGCTTTGGCTGCGGACGCGGCGGCCGCGGCTATGGCTTCAGGATGCGTTCGAGCGCGCGCTGGCTGTCGAGCCACGCCGTCTTGCTCAGCGCCGAGTCGGTGGCGAACTGGAAGGCGTGAAAGGCGCCCGGATAGACGTGGAGTTCGACCGGCACGCCGGCGCGGGTCAGGCGGCGCGCATAGTCGAGGTTTTCTTCGAGGAACAGGTCGAGCGCACCGACGGCGATATAGGTCGGCGGCAGGCGCGTCAGGTCGGTGGCGCGCGCTGCCGCCGCATAGGGCGATACCGCGTCGCCGCCCGGCGCAGCCCCGAGCAGCGCCGTCCAGCCGAAGACATTGCTCTGTTGAGTCCAGATGAACTCGCCAGCATAGGGGTGCGGGTCGGACCGCGTGCAGGTGCGGTCGTCGATCATCGGATAGATCAGGTGCTGGAACGCCAGCGCATATTCGCCGCGGTCGCGCACCAGCAGCGCCAGCCCCGCCGCCAGCCCGCCGCCGGCGCTTTCGCCCATGATGCCGATGCGCGCGGCATCGACACCGAATTCGCTGGCGTTGGCCACCAGCCAGCCGAGCGCAGCGTAGCAGTCCTCGACGGCGCCGGGGAAGCGCGTTTCGGGTGCCAGCCGATAGTCGACCGACACCACCACGACATCGAGCGTTTCGGCGAGCACGCGGTGCGCCGGGGCGTTGGCTTCGGCGCTGCCGGCGATATAGCCGCCGCCGTGAATGTGCAGGATGGCGCCGCGGTTGGTGGTTGCCGTGGCGGGGATGTGGATCGACACTGCGACATCGGGCGCACCCGCCGGGCCGGCGATGCTGCGCCGGCTCGACAGCGCCGACGCGCCCTGGTCACCGAAGTCGAACGACCGCGTTGGTGCGGCGCGCATCAGCGGCAGCATCGCCTCCGACAGCTGCAACTGGGGAAAGGTTTCGAGCAACCCGAACAGTTCCGGATCAACAAGGTGGCGACTGGCAGACATCGGCGAAACCCCCAAGGCAATGATGCCATAGAGCTAGCGCCAGCGCGCGCCGCTGTCAGCTACTTCGTGACGCCGCCGCGCTGCAGTGCCTCGACGATATGGCCTTCGGGGTCGCACAGCATTGCATAGGCCAAGTCGAGCGCGGCGATGGTCTGCGTTGGCGTGGTGACCGTGCCGCCGGCAGCGACCACGCGCGCCACGAACGCACCGATGTCGCTGGTTTCGAACACCAATATGCATTCGCCGGGCGTTGCCGGGGGTGCGCCCTTGTAGTTGATGACGATTAGCGCTGCCGAACGGGGCTCGGGCGACTGCAGGATGATTTCGCAGAAGCGGTCGTCCTCGATGCGCTGCGCGACGGTAAAGCCGCAAACCGCCATGTAGAAGGCGGCGGCGGCATCGACATCGGCGACGACGATCTTGGTCATGGTCAGCGCAGCGTGCATGCGAAAGTCTCCATCCTGTTGTCGTGCACGCGCGGGGCGGCCACCGAATCGTGGCTAACACAAAGTTGGAACCCATGCCCAAATTACGTTGACTCAACGCGCGAACCGACTGAGCATCGCCGCACGCCTCGCGCAGAAGGCGAACGTCACCGAGGGGAAATCCGATGGCAACCGCCCAGACAGCCGTGCCTTTGGCCCCCGCAGCGCGCGCCGACCTCGCTGCCGCGCGCGAAGCGCTCAAGACCGTCGGCTGGTGCGTCGTCCCCGATGTGATTGATGCCGACCGCACCCGCGAGGCGCTCGACCGGCTGCATGTGGCGGCGGCCGAAAATGCCCGGCAGGGCCTGCCGATTTACATGCCCGAGCTTGACCCCAACGCGCACAATATCCGCGTGTTTTTCCTGCTCGAACGCGATGCGATTTTCCGCGAGCTGATCTGCAATCCCGTGGCGCTCGATCTGGTCACCGCGCTGCTGGGTGA
>CALMPZ010000615.1 GCA_937871645.1 uncultured Polymorphobacter sp. | reverse complement strand
TTCGGGTGGACGGTCGACAGCTTGGTCGGCAGCAGCCCGTCGCGCGACATGACGAAGAACACGCGGGTTTGCGCGAACAGCATCATCAGCACCACCGATGGCAGCGCGAAGCCGGCCGCGAGGCCGAGCATGTTGCCCACCGCCGGATGACCGATCGAGCGCAGCACGTGCGCCAGCGCCTCGTTCGAGCAGACCAGCGGCGAGTCGGTCGCGGCCGAGCAGGCGTCGGTCATTTCCTTCGAGCCCGGGACGTAACCGATGCCCGCGGCGTCGAGCAGCGGCTGCGCGCCGTAGCTGCCGATCGCGCCGGCGCCGACGAGCAGGTAGAAGATCGTGCAGATCACCAGGCTGCCGATCAGCCCGATCGGCACGTTGCGCTGCGGGTTGATGGTTTCTTCGGCGGCGGTCGACACCGCGTCAAAGCCGACGAACGCAAAGAAGATGATGGCAGCGGCACCGATCATGCCGTTGACGCCGAGCGGCGCGAACGGGATGAACTTTTCCGACTGGATGGCGGGCACGCTCAGCGCGATGAACGCGATCAGCGCCGACACCTTGACGACGACCAGCACCGCGTTGACGGTGGCGCTTTCCTTGGTGCCGACGACCAGCAGCCAGGTCACCAGCGCGACCACCAGCACGGCGGGCAGATTGATCAGCCCGCCCGCATACGGCCCGTTGGCAAATTCGGGGGGAATGCGGATGCCGACCAGATTGTCGAGCACGCCGACGGCATAGCCCGACCAGCCGACCGCGACCGCCGCGCCCGCCACCGCATACTCCAGCACCAGCGCCCAGCCGACGACCCAGGCGAGCACTTCGCCGAATGTGGCATAGCTGTAGGTGTAGGCCGACCCCGCCACCGGCACCATCGCCGCGAGTTCGGCGTAGCACAGTGCCGCCAGCCCGCAGACCACGGCGGCGATGACGAACGACACCAGCATGCCCGGCCCCGCGACCTGCGCGGCTTCGGCGGTGAGCACGAAAATACCCGTGCCGATGATGCCGCCGATGCCCAGCATCGTCAGCTGGAACGCGCCGAGGCTGCGCTTCAACGACTTCTTTTCCGCCGTTGCCAAAATGGCATCGAGCGACTTGATACGCAAATTCATCCGAAAATTCCCCTTCAGCGGGGCACGCGCGTCTTCGCGGTCAGCGCCCCTGTAACACATTGCCGCTACACTCGCGCGCCGAGGGGGGCGCGGTCAAGGGGGGTTGCAGTCGGGAGCGATGCACCACCCACCCCGTTCGTCATCCCGGCTTTCGCCGGGATGACGAATGAGGTTTAGCCCGGTGCTGCTGATCAACCGCGGGCCCTATGTGCTGGCCGGGCGTCCGGACCTGCCGGCCAACGGCTTTGCCGAACTGCTCGCGCTGGCCCGCAGTTGCGGCGGCAAGCCGCTGAGCCACGGGCACATCGGCAATGGTTCGATG
>CALMPZ010000614.1 GCA_937871645.1 uncultured Polymorphobacter sp. | reverse complement strand
TGGGCTATCTGTATGTCCCTCGACTTCGCTCGGGATGAGCGGGGTTGAGCAATTCAATTGAAGTGTAGGCGCGTTTAGATATCGGCGTATTGGTGGCGTTCGGCGGCAGCGCCGGGATGCGTCAGCGCACCCTTGCTGGCGGGGCCGACATTCTGCGCATAGCGCCACAGCGCGCCCGACTGATAGGCATTGGTGCGCGGTGCCCAGCCGGCACGGCGCGCGACCAGCACATGCGCCGCGACATCGAGGTCGATGGTGCCAGCGGCCGCATCGATGGTGATGATGTCGCCGTTTTCAACCAGCGCGATCGGCCCGCCTTCGGCGGCTTCGGGGCCGACATGGCCGATGCAGAAGCCGCGCGTGGCGCCCGAAAAGCGCCCGTCGGTGATCAGCGCGACCTTTTCGCCCATGCCCTGCCCGTACAGTGCGGCGGTCGTCGACAGCATCTCACGCATGCCGGGGCCGCCCTTGGGGCCTTCGTAGCGGATGACGATGACTTCGCCTTCGTTGATGGTGCGTGCCTCGACGGCCGCGAACGCATCCTCCTCGCACTCGAACACGCGTGCCGGGCCGGTGAACTGCAGCTTGTGCATGCCCGCGACCTTGACGATGGCACCGTCGGGCGCGAGGCTGCCACGCAGGCCGACAACGCCGCCGGTCGGCGATAGTGGCGACGACACCGGATAGATGACCTTCTGGTCGGCGTTCCACGTTACTTCGTCGATGTTCTCCCCGATGGTCTTGCCGGTCACCGTCAGGCAGTCGCGGTGGATGAGGCCAGCGTCCATAAGCGTCTTCATCACCATGTAAACGCCGCCGGCGTCGTGCATGTCCTTCGCGACATACTTCCCGCCGGGCTTGAGGTCGGCGATGTACGGCGTCGTCTTGAACACTTCGGCGACGTCGAACAGGTCGAAATCGATCCCCGCCTCGCTCGCCATTGCCGGCAAGTGCAGCGCGCCGTTGGTCGAGCCACCAGTGGCCGCCACGACGCGCGCCGCGTTGATGAACGCCTCGCGCGTGCAGATGTCGCGCGGCCGGATATTCTTCGCCAGCAGCTCCATGACCTGCACGCCGGCAGCACGCGCAATGTCGGCGCGGCTGAGATACGGCGCCGGCACCATGTTCGAATTGGGCAGCGACAGCCCGATCGCCTCGCCGACGCACGCCATGGTGTTGGCGGTGTACTGCCCACCGCACGCGCCGTGACCGGGACACGCGACCTTTTCGAGCGCGATCAGCTCGGACAACGGGCAATTGCCCGCGCCGTATTTGCCGACCGCTTCGAACACATCGACAACGGTAACGTCCTGCCCGTGAAACACGCCCGGCAGGATCGAGCCGCCGTAGACGAAGATCGACGGCACGTTGAGCCGCAGCATCGCCATCATCATCCCCGGCAGCGACTTGTCGCAGCCGGCAAAGCCGACGAGCGCGTCATAGCAATGCCCGCGCACGCTGACTTCGACCGAGTCGGCGATGATCTCGCGGCTGACCAGCGATGATTTCATGCCCTGGTGGCCCATCGCGATGCCGTCGGTCACGGTGATGGTGTTGAAGCGCCGCGGCATGCCACCGCCCGCAATGACACCTTCGCGCGCCACATCGGCCTGCGCATCGAGTGCAGTGTTGCACGGCGCCGAATCATTGCCCGCCGAAACCACCCCGACGAACGGCTTGGCAATGTCTTCCTCGGTCAGCCCCATCGCGTAATAATAGCTGCGATGCGGCGCGCGCTCGGGGCCGACCGAAACATGGCGGCTGGGCAGCTTGGACTTGTCGAAACGGGTCATGGCACGGGCCTTTCAAGAACGACCGGTCAATGGCCGATACTCGCCCCCAAGGTCAACATTTCGATTTGGCTTGCACGCGCCGGCGATTGGCCGTTGATTGCACGATATGTTCGATACCGACCAATTCGTGACCGATTGCCTCGCCGCCGTGCGGGCCGACCGCTCGCATCGGGGTGTGCTCGAAGTCATGCAGCGTGCGCTCGCCGATCCGGCGGCGGTGCGCGCGGCGTTCGATACGCCGCAGGCCGGGGTGCTGGCGCCGCTGTTCCGCTCGGACGAACTCACCGTGCTCAATGTCATCTGGAAGCCGGGGATGGCAGTGCCGCCGCACAACCATAATATGTGGGCGGTGATCGGCGTCTATGACGGGCGCGAGGACAACATCTTCTGGAAGCGCCTGCCCGACGGGCGTGTCACCGCGGCGGGCGCGCAGTCGCTGTCGGCGGGCGACGTCGTCCCCTTGGGCCGCGACATCATCCATTCGGTACATAATCCCGTCGCGCGGCTGAGTGCGGCCATTCACGTTTACGGCGGTGATTTCTTCGCCGATGGCCGCAGCGAATGGGACGCCGAGCTGCTCACCGAGCACGCCTATGATCTCAGCGTGGCGCGGGCTCGCTTCGGCTAGGTAGCAGCGCTGCAACTTCGGCAACAACTCCCGCCAGAATGTCCGTCCAGCGTTCGATACCTGAAGCGTCGGCGAGCTGGTCCTGCCGCACTTCGAAACCCAGATACGGTAGCCCGCGGGCTTCGGCATGGCGGTTCATCGTCGCGTTGAGCACGCGCCCCGAATAGGGCTGGTTGTCGCCGACGTTCAAGCCACGCGCCGCCAATGCGGCAATCCCCAGCCGCGCGGCGCGGTCGTCCTGGTTGTAGAGGATGCCCACCGGCCACGGTCGCGCTTCATCGGGACGTGTCGCCAGTTGCGGCGTGAAGCTGTGGATGCTGACCAGCAACGCTGGCGCGGCTTCGGCAACCGCCGCGTCGATCGCCGCATGATAGGGCGCGTGATAGGCGTTCAGGCGGCGGGCACGTTCGCTATCAGGAAGCCCATCATTACCAATGATATGCACGCCGTCACTGATATGCGGGATCAGCCCGGGCGCTTCGGGTTCGCGGTTGAAGTCGATGACCAGCCGCGACACCGTGGCAATCACGGCGGGCGCACCCAAACGCGCCGCGAGCCCGCGCGCCAGTTCGGCCGTGCCGATGTCGATGGCGATGTGCGTCGTCATCGCCGCCGCGTCGACACCAAGCGCGACACCGTGCGGCACCGCCGCCGACGCGTGGTCGGCGGTCACCAGCAGCCGCACACCAGCGCGGCCGGGAATGCGTTCGGGCGCCGTCACCCGCCGAACTGCGGCGTGCGCTTGGCGAGGAAGGCCGAAACCCCTTCGGCGAAATCGCCACCTTCGAACGCCGCATCGAACTGCCCTGCCGATGCGGGATCATCGTCGGTGACGCCGCTCAGAATCCGCGACACGATCGCCTTGGTGCCGCGCTGCGAGTGCGGCGACCCAGCCAGTAGCCGCACGACATGGTCGGCGACGGCAGCATCGATGTCGTCGGCAAGCATCTGCACGAGCCCGATGCGCGTCGCCTCGGCGGCATCGATCAGTTCGGCGGTGTAGAGCAGGCGCTTGGCCTGCGACGGCCCGACCAGATCGACCAGCAGCCGCGTGTCATGCAGCGGATAGACCAGCCCGAGCTTCGCCGGCGTAATCCCGAAGCGCGCCCGCGGCGAGGCGATGCGCAGGTCGCACGCCAGCGCGATGCCGCAGCCACCGCCGATGCAGTCACCATCCACCACTGCCAGCGTCGGCTTGGGGGCGCGCGCCAGCGTCACCTGCGTCGCGCGGATGCCGGCACCGTTGGCCCGCCGCCACGCCGGGTCGGCAGCACTTTTGGCAAATTCGGCAATGTCGGCGCCGGCGCAGAACGGCCCCGGGGTGGCGGCCTGCACGATCAGCAACCGCACGGCGGGGTCGGCCATCGCCGCGTCGACCAGCCCCGGGAACGCCGTCCACATCGCCTGATTGAAGGCGTTGCGCTTGTCGGGGCGGTCGATGAGCAACCGCGCGACACCCGCGTCGATCTCAAGTCGAAGTGGCTGGTTCACTCTGGCAATCCTGCAAAAATGGAGGAGCGCCCTGTCTGGGAGATTGGTTCGGCAGGCGCAATCCCAAAGCGCGGCGACACAGAAAAAGAGCCGCCCCGTTGCCGGGGCGGCTCAAAGTTGCTCGAGGGGAGTAATCAGGTTTTAGGTCGTTGCCTTA
>CALMPZ010000613.1 GCA_937871645.1 uncultured Polymorphobacter sp. | reverse complement strand
ATCGATGCGCGCGGCGGCGTCGTCGCTACCCTGCCGCGGCTGCAAACCGGTGTCCTGCAGGGGGTTCTGCCGTCACCGCTGCCACCGACGCTATTCGCGCGCTTTGGGCATGGCATGACGCTGGCGTTCGGGCTGCTGCTCGCCGGACTGGCGCTGCTGGCGGAGCGCCGGCGTCGTCACAACAAGTTGGACATACAGATATAAAGATATCTTTATACGCTTGCACCAGCGCGGTCGCGCCATTATTGCCTCGCAGCATTATCCCGCAACCGGAGCTCCCTCCCATGCCGCGCAGTTCGTTCCTTTTCACCAGTGAGTCGGTTTCCGAAGGCCATCCCGACAAGGTCGCCGACCAGATTTCGGATGCCGTCGTCGACCTGTTCCTGTCGAAAGATCCCTACGCGCGCGTCGCTTGCGAAACGCTGACCACGACCAACCGCGTCGTGCTGGCCGGCGAAGTCCGCGGGCTCGGCATGATCGACAAGGATGGCAACTGGGCACCGGGCGCACAGGAAGAAATCCAGAAGGTCGTGCGCGAAACCGTCAAGCGCATCGGTTACGAGCAGGACGGTTTCCACTGGCAGAACCTCGTGTTCGAAAATCACCTGCACCCGCAATCGGCGCACATCGCGCAGGGCGTCGACGAATCGGGCAACAAGGACGAAGGCGCCGGCGACCAGGGCATCATGTTCGGCTACGCCACCGACGAAACCCCCGACTACATGCCCGCAACGCTGTATTATTCGCACAAGATCCTCGAGCGCATGGCCGCCGACCGCCATTCGGGCAAGGCACCGTTCCTCGAACCCGATGCGAAAAGCCAGGTGACGCTCGCTTACGAAAACGAAGTGCCGGTGCGCGCCACCGCGCTGGTGGTGTCGACGCAGCACGCACCCGACTATTACTTCCACGGCGGCGAAGGTGATCCGGCGAAGTACGCCGTGTTGCGCGACTATGTCATCGGCGTGTTCAACGATGTGCTGCCCAAGGGCTTCATCACCAAGGACACCGTCATCCACGTCAACCCGACCGGTCGCTTCGAAATCGGCGGCCCCGATGGTGACGCCGGCGTGACGGGCCGCAAGATCATCGTCGACACCTACGGCGGCGCGTCCCCACACGGCGGCGGTGCGTTCAGCGGCAAGGACCCGACGAAGGTCGACCGTTCGGCAGCCTATATTACGCGCTACCTCGCGAAGAACGTCGTGGCGGCCGGCCTTGCACGTCGCTGCACGATCCAGCTGAGCTACGCCATCGGTGTTGCCGAGCCGCTGTCGGTCTATGTTGACCTGCATGGTACCGGCACGGTCGACGAAGCCAAGCTCGAAGCGCTGCTGCCGCAGCTCGTGCGGCTGACGCCCAAGGGCATCCGCACGCATCTGGGGCTCAACAAGCCGATCTATCAGCGCAGCGCCTCCTATGGCCATTTCGGGCGCACGCCCGATGCCCAAGGCGGCTTCAGCTGGGAAAAGCTCGACCTCGTCGACAAGCTCAAGGCGGCGCTCTGAGCCATAACCGGGCCGGCGCCACCGCGCGCCGGCCCGATTTAACCTCGAAACGATCCGTGCTAGGCTGGCCAACTCATAACGGGAGGGTTGGATGATGCGCAGGATGAGTTTTGCCGCTGCGGCCGCAGCATTGCTGGGGGGGCCGGCACTGGCCGCGACCACCGTGGCGGGGCCGTTCCCGCCGGCGGAAACGGTCGCCATCTACAAGGGCGCAGGCTTCATCGTCCGCAACAATCTGCCGCTCGGTTGCAACACCGGCAACCCTGACTGGCCGGCGTCGCAGTTCTTCATCGAAGCCGTCGATCTCAGCGGTGACGGCAAGCCCGAGGCGATCATTTCGGAAGGTAATATCGCCTGCTTCGGGCGCGACGAGCAGGCGTTCACCATCGTTGCCAAAAACCCCGATGGCAGCTGGCGCAAGGTTGGCAGCGGCACGGGCGGCACAATGCCGCTCAAAACGCGGCACAACGGCTGGCTCGACATCGAATATGGCGGCCCCGGCATGCAAAAGCAGCCGGTGCTGAAATGGGACGGCACGAATTACCAGTAGCTGCGGGTTTACCCGCCGCTACCGTAGCGCTAGCGTCGCACCGCAACATCTCTGAGGTCATCACATGCGCGCGTTCAAGGCTTTTTTCATTGCAATGCTGGCCACGGCCGGTGCCACGGCAGCCGCCGCGCAGCAGGCGCCGTTGACCGAGCGCGTCAACGGCTATGACTTGATGATCCCCGCTGAACGGCCGGCGATGCTGCGCGCCGCAGGCTTTGTCTTCGAAGGTGATCGCGTGCTCAACCGCTGCAACCTGCCGGTCAATTTCTCGGCCACCAACCCACCGTCGGTCATCATCCGCGACGTCAATGGCGATGGCCGCACCGAGGCACTGCTGCGCGACACCGGGTCTTGCTACGACCCCGACGGCGATTTTTTCGCCATCATCGCCAAGGGTCCCGACGGCCAGTGGAAGCTCCTGCTCGACGGCCTCGGCATCGTTCGCATGGTCGCGCCCGGCTATCAGGGTTGGCCCGATGCCGAAGTGCAATTGGCCGGCGCCTGCAAGCCGTTGTATCGCTGGAACGGCGAGCGCTACGCGGCGGTCACGACCTGCAAGAAGTGACATGCCGCACATTGATGTAGTTGCCGACCCGACAACGCTGCGTCGCCTGTATGGCCGGCGGCAGGGCCATGCCTTGCGCGTCGGCCAGGCGGCGCTGGTCGAGGAGGTGCTGCCGCGTGTCGCCGTGCCCGATGGGCCGCTCGATGCGCAGGCGCTGTTCGGGCGCGATTGCCCGCTATGGCTCGAAATCGGCTTTGGGGCGGGCGAGCATCTGGCGGGGCAGGCCGCCGCCAACCCCGATGTCGGGCTGATCGGCTGCGAACCGTTTCTCAACGGCGTTGTCGGCGCGCTCGGGCATATCCAGTCGGGTGAATTGACCAACGTCCGCCTGCACATGGGCGACGCGCTCGAAGTGCTCGAACGGCTGCCCGATGCCTCGCTCGACCGCGCCTTTCTGCTGCATCCCGACCCCTGGCCCAAGATGCGCCACGCCAAGCGCCGCTTCGTCAACCCGGGGCCGCTCGACATGCTGGCCGCCAAGCTCAAGCCGGGCGCCGAACTGCGCATCGGCACCGACCACGATATCTATTGCCGCTGGACGCTGATGCAAATGGCCAAGCGCCGCGACTTCGCATGGCAGGTCACCGGCCCCGCTGAGTGGAACACGCGACCAGCCGACTGGCCGCAAACGCGTTACGAGGCGAAAGCGCGGCGGCTGGGGCATGAAGTCTGGTACTTCCGTTACCTGCGGGTCTAGCGTCGCTTCAGGGTATCGCCGAAAGCAGCAGGAACACCGCAAAGATGGTCAGGTGTACCGCGCCCTGCAGGATCGTTGCGCGGCCGGTGACCAGCGTAATGGCGCTGATCAGCAACGTCAGCATCAGCAGCACGATCTCTTCGGGCCCGATGCCGAGCACCAGCGGCACGCCGAGCACGAACGACGCCAGCGCGACGCCGGGGATAGTCAGGCTGATCGTCGCCAGCGCCGAGCCGAGCGCGAGGTTGAGCGCGATTTGCAGCCGGTTGGCGCGCGTGGCGCGCAGCGCCGACAGGCCTTCGGGCAGCATCACCAGCGCAGCGATCACCACGCCGGCGGCGGCCGGTGGCGCGCCGAATTCGCCGACGAGCCGGTCGAGCGTCGGCGCCAGCGATTTGGCGAGCGCCACAACTGCGACCAGGCCGACCAGCAGCAACGCCGCAGCTTGCAACGCCTGACGATTGGTCGGCCGCGCTTCGATGTGGCCGGTTTCGATATCGACGCCGAGGAAGTCGCCACGGTGACGCACCGTCTGGACGAACAGGAAGGTCATGTAGAGCAGCAGCGAGACCACCGCGACAAATGTCAGCTGCGCCGGGCTGAACGACGGTCCGACCGAGTTCACCGTATAGTTCGGCAGCACCAGCGTCAGCACCGCCAGCGTGGCCAGCACTGACAGCGTGGCGCTGGCACCGCGCGCCTGAAAGTTCGCCTCGCCAAATCGTATGCCGCTGACCAGCAGACATG
>CALMPZ010000612.1 GCA_937871645.1 uncultured Polymorphobacter sp. | reverse complement strand
CGGGCAGGCCTGAGGCCTGCACCCATTTATTTCGCATTGAGTCATTCCCGCGCAGGCGGGAATCCATGCAGCGCTGGAGATGGATTCCCGCCTGCGCGGGAATGACTTGCTCTATGTAATGGGTGCAGGGGTCACCCCTGCCCGCCGGAGGCCCTGTCAATCTTGCCCCAGTGCCGCTTCGAGTTCGGTTTCAAACGCCGGCGCCGCGACATGCAAACGCCCGTCGAGCGCCGCGGTCAGGCGCGCACTGTCGAGCCCGCCTTCCCACTTCGCCACGACGATCGTCGCCACCGCATTGCCGATGAAGTTGGTCAGCGAGCGGCATTCGCTCATGAAGCGGTCGACGCCGAGGATGAGTGCCATGCCGGCCACCGGCAGCGACGGCACGACCTGCAGCGTGGCCGCCAGCGTGATGAAGCCGGCTCCGGTGACGCCCGCCGCGCCCTTCGAGGTCAGCATGGCGACGCCGAGCAGCAGCGCCTGTTCGCCGAGGCTGAGGTGGATGTCGCAAGCCTGCGCGATGAACAGCGCAGCCAGCGTCATGTAGATGTTGGTGCCGTCGAGGTTGAACGAATAGCCCGTTGGCACGACCAGCCCGACGACCGAGGGGCGGCAGCCGGCGGCCTCCATCTTGGTCATCAGTGCCGGCAGCGCCGATTCGGATGACGAGGTGCCGAGCACCAGCAGCAGTTCTTCCTTGAGGTAGCGCACCAGCTTGAAGATCGAGAAGCCCGCTGCCCAGCCGACGGCACCGAGGATGACGAACACGAACAGCAGCGCGGTGATGTAGAAACTGCCGACGAGCAGCGCGAGTTTGGCGAGTGCGGCGACGCCGAACTTGCCGATGGTGAACGCCATGGCGCCGAACGCGCCGATGGGGGCGGCGCGCATCAGGATGGCGACGATGCGGAACACCACCGTCTGCGCCGAATCGAAGATGTGGCGCAGCGGGTCGGCGGCGGGACCGACGAGCGACATGGCGATGCCGGTCAGGATGGCGACGAACAGCACCTGCAGGATTTCGCCGTTCGCCAGTGCGCCGAGGAAGGTGGCCGGGATGATGTTGACCAGAAAGCCGGTGATGCTGCTGTCATGCGCCTTGGCGACATAGTCGGCGACGGCGCTGGCATCGAGATCGGCGGGGTTGATGTGCAGCCCGGCGCCGGGCTGGACAATGTTGCCGACCGCCAGCCCAATGAGCAGCGCCAGCGTCGAGAAGGTCAGGAAATAGGCGAACGCCTTGCCGACCACGCGCCCGACGCTGCCGATTTCGGCCATGTGCGCGATGCCGGTGGCGACCGACAGGAAGATCACCGGCGCGATGATCATCTTGACGAGCTTGATGAACGCGTCGCCGAGCGGCTTCAGCGACGCGGCAAACTCCGGCGCAACGAATCCCAGCGCCACCCCGAGCACGATGGCGACGACGACCTGGAAATACAGCTGGCGGACCAGTGGCGTCCGGACCTTGGGATGCGCCACGCCGGCAACCATCAGGTCTTGGTTGCCGACAGCACCGACATGCCGACGCCGGTCGTGGTGCTGACCACGGGGGCGCCGGTCAGCAGCACAGTGGTGCCGGGCACGATCTGGCTTTGCAGCCCAGTGTAGAACGCCGCGGGCATGTGAACGCGCTGCAGGATGCTGGCGTCAACGGGCATTTCGGCTTCGCCGGCATGGCCGGGGACATCGGCATAGTGCCAGACGGCACGGCCACCGGTGTCGGACGCCAGCACCAGCACATGCGTGCCGAAGCCCGGCGGATCTATCTGCGCCCTGGCGCGGCCGATTTCGACGCCGTTGCGCATGACGATGACGCGCTGATCCGACTGGCTGACGACGATGGTCAACGGCCCGGCCGGCATGATTTCTGGGGTCCAGCGATAGGCTTCGTTGCTGGCCAGCGGCACATGTGTTTCGACGCTGCCGCCGACGCCGAGCGGCGCCAGCACGCCATCGGCCGGATAGGTGGCGACGGTGCCGGCGCGACCCGACACGATCACCGTCATGCCGGTGGTGGTGATGGCGAACAATTCCTTCGAAAACTCCAGCGGCAAATGGATGCAGCCATGGCTTTCGGGGTAGCCGGGCAGCCCGCCGGCGTGCAGCGCGACACCGTCCCAGGTCAGCCGTTCCTGAAATTTCATCGGCGCGTTGTTGTAGAGGCTCGAATGATGGTTGGCATCCTTTTGCAGGATGGTGAACACGCCGGTGGGCGTTTCATGGCCGGGCTTGCCGGTCGAAACCGTCGACACGCCAATGCGAACGCCGTTGCGGTAAACGGTAGCCGTCTGGCGCGACAGATCGACCATGATGACAATCGGCCCGGCCGGCGCCAGCGACGGCGCAAACACCCATTGCCCTGGCTTCAGCGTATCGGCGGCCTTGGCGAGGTCGAGCGCCGACGACACCGTCGCGCCCTGTCCGAAAGCCGGCGCCAGCGGCAAGAACAATGCGGTGCCAACAAGCAGGCGGCGGGTCAGATTCATGGCAATACCCCTCTTTCGGCCAGGCGCGCGGCGCACCAGTACTGCTTGGCTAACCGCAATCGCCCCACCTTGCCAAGCCCCCCTCAGACAACAACACCAAACCGCCGACCGATACATGCTATTACTGCTATCGCCAGCACGACCCGCAAGGTTTCGCGCAGCGTCGTGCGCACGGCTGATGCCCCGCGGCCGCGCGCACCGGCAATTCCAAGCGCCGCCAGAAAGACCAGCGGCGGCGAGGCATTTGCCCGCCGATGCCAACGCAACCTCAGCGGCGAAAGCCGATATCGCGAATATGCTGCCACGGCCCGCCGAGATAACGCCACAGCGTCACGCCGGTGACCTGCACGCGCCACGGCAGGAAGTCGGCCGCCAGCAGTTGCAACGTCGCCGCTGCGGTCGCGGCGCTGACCTTGTTCTGCACCGTCACGTGCGCCCGCAGCCGGCCATGGTCCTGCGCGATCGTCAGCCCGGTCCAGTGCGCGGCAAGGTCGGCATGCAATGAAGTCAGTTCGGGGCAGCGCAGGTCGAACGCCACGTCGTTGCCGAGCGACCGCGGCGGCGCGACCTCGGCCAGCAGCACCGGCTGCGCGCGTGCCACTGCCAGCAGATGCGCGACGACCGCGTCGAGCGTGCTGCCCGGTAATTGGTGGAACAGCGTGACATGCGCCGGCACCACGTTGCGTTCGGGCGGGAAATGCGCGCGGCGCAGTGCCTCGAACCGCGCCGACGCGGTGCGGTCAAGCTGCGCGGTCAGGATTAGCGGGCGGTGGTAGGTGGCGGCGGGCGTAGCTGTATCAGGCATGGCGGCATGCCTAGCATTCGCGGGCCGGCTTCCCTATCACAAGCTATGTCCGTAGCCGCGCGTTCCCGTTCGACCGACCCGGTGCCCGCCTGGGCCGGTTTGGCATTGTGGTCGGTACTGGCGCTATGGCTGGCGGTGCTGGCGCTGGTGTCGCCGATCAGCCATGACGAAAACCAGTATGTCGCCGCCGTCTGGCTGGCGCGGCACAGCCTGCCTTTCATCGATTTTCTCTATCTGCAGACGCCGTTGCAGCCGTTGCTGTTCAACGTGCTGGTCGGCCACCCCGGCCAGGATTTCATCGTGCTGCGGCTGGCCAATGCCATTTGCGGCGTGCTGGTGCTTATGCTGGTTCACGCGACGCAGCGGCGACTGGAAGTTCCCGATCGCACGGCGTGGGTGGCGACGTTGGCGCTGGCCGGCTGCACCAGTTTCATGTTCGATGTCAGCGTCGCGCGCAATGATGCGTTGCCGGCGCTGCTGCTCGCCGCCGCGACATGGCTGACCGTCGATGCACGCACGTCGCTGCGCTGGGCGGCGGTTGGTGTCGCGCTCGGGCTTGCGGCATCGGCGAAGATCTCGTTCGGCTTTGCCGGTGCGGCGGTCGGCGGCTGGTTGCTGCTCGAAGCGCTGGTGCGCCGACGCCGCTGGAGCGAGTTTGTCGGCTACGGCATCGGCGGCATCGCCGGGCTGCTGCCGGCACTGTATTTCTGGCACGCCGCGCCTGCCGCCTTCATGTTCGGCGTCGTCACTTTCGGCACCGAGGGCGTGTTCGACTGGTACCGCCAGAACGGCCTCGACGGGCGGCTGACGCAACCCGCCAAGCTGTGGCAGGCGCCGTGGTATCTGGCGCAGGGGCCGGCGCTGGCGGCGCTGCTGCTGCTGGTGTGGCGCCGCCGGACACTGCCGAAGCGTGCCGCGCCGATTGCCGTACTGCTGATCGGCGGCCTCATCGGGGCGCTGGCACCGACGCCGGTGTGGAAGCAATACTTCATGCCGGCGCTGATCCCGTTGTTCGTGCTGACCGGGCTGGTGCTGGCGGCGCTGCCGGCGCCGCACGTACGACGCGCCAAGTGGCTGCTGCTGGCGATGACGGTGGCGGCGACCATCGGTTTTGCCGTTTCCGCGCTGATCGATATCCGCCGCACCGGCGCGCCCGCCGCGCTGCGCACCACAGCCGAGGCGCAATGGATCGGCCAGTCACTGCGCGCCGCCGGTTTCACCCCCGCCGACGGCAAGATCGCCAGCTTCACGCCGCTGGTCGTCATCGACAGCGGTTTCGATCTCGATCCGCGCTTTGCCACCGGCGTGTTCGTGTTCCGCAGCGGCGACCTGCGCAGTGATGCCGAACTGGCAGCATTCCATGCCATCAGCTGGCGGACGCTCGACGCGGCCTTTGCCGCCGCGCCGCTCGCCATCGTCACCGGTTATGAACAGCGCTCGCCGATCAACCGGAAGCGCTCCCCTGACGAAGCGCTCGACGACTGGGCGGCGCGCCATGGCTACCGGCGACTGAACAGCCCTGTCGACAAGGCCGTACTGTGGCTGCGGCCAGCGCCTCAATGAAGCGCGTGCTGGCCCTACTCGCGCTCGCTGCCGCCTTGTACGGTGCGCCTGCAGCGGCGTGGGGGGATTATGCCCACCGGCTGACCGGCCGCATCGCCGATAATGAACTGACGCCCGCCGCCCGCGCCGAACTCGCCCGGCTGCTGGCGCAGAACGCGAAGCTCGGCACCCCCGATTGCCCGATTCGCAGCCTGGCGGATGCGGCAAGCTGGCCCGACTGCGTGCGCGGCCTCGGCGACCGCTACGCCTATGCCGCGAAGTGGCACTACCAGAACATTCCACGCTGCGGCCGCTTCGACATCGCCAGCGGCTGCGCCGGCGGCAATTGCCTGACCGTGCAGCTCGACCGGCAGATCGTCGTGCTCGCCGACCGCCGGCAGCCGCCGCGCAAACGCCTCGAAGCGTTGGGCTTTGTCGCGCACCTGGTCGGCGATCTGCACCAGCCGCTGCATGTCAGCGACAGCGGTGACCGCGGCGGCAACGAGGTCAAGGTGCGCTACGGCTATGACCCCGACACGCTGCTCAACCTGCACCGCATCTGGGACCGCGAACTCGCCGAACGCGCGCTGACCGCGCCGCCGGTGGTCACCCCGCAATCGATCAGCGCCGCGCAGCGCGCGCGCTGGCAACAGGGCAGCATCGCCGACTGGGTGGCGGCAAGCTGGGCCTTGTCTTC
>CALMPZ010000611.1 GCA_937871645.1 uncultured Polymorphobacter sp. | reverse complement strand
GACTTGGCGAGTGTCGCCTGCGCCGCGTCGGCCTTGGCGGCGAGCGCCGCGTCGATTTCCTTCAGACGCGCGGCGGCATCGGCTGCCGCCGTCGTCTTGGTGTCACCGGTCACCTTGGTCGCGGTGGTGCGTGCCGCAACCAGCGCCGCCTGGAACGCGGCCTCGACCGACTGTGCGTTGGTCTTGGCCGTGTCGGCGTGCCCCAGATCGTCACTGATCACCTTGGCACGGCTGAGCTTGACGGCTTCAACCTTGGGCAAGGCAGCCCGGACGACGAGGTACATGACCCCGAAAGTCAGGATCAGCCACGCAACCTGTGGCAACCAGTTGGCGAGTTCAAATTGCGGCATTTAACCCTCTTGTCCGTAAGCGTCCGGCGAGCCTGTAGGCTCAGACGACGAACAGCAGGATCAGCGCAACGAGGAACGAGAAGATGCCGAGAGCTTCGGTCACGGCGAAGCCGAACAGCAGGTTCGGACGCTGCGAGTTGGCAGCCGCCGGGTTGCGCAGGGCACCCTGGAGATACATGCCGAAGATGATACCCACGCCCAGAGCGGCGAGACCCATGCCGAAAGTGGCGATACCAGCGCCGATAAGCTTTGCTGCAGCAGCGTCCATTTTAGTTTCCTTGCTTCGATTTAACGTTGACCGGCCGAGCGGCCGAGGTTGGGAGAAACAGCCGATTAGTGGCTGAGGTTGATGGAGTCGTTCAAATAAACGCAGGTCAAGAGTGCAAACACATAGGCCTGGACGACCGAAACCAGCAGTTCGAGCGCGTAGAGCGCGATGTTCATCGCCATCGGCAACACCGCGACCGCCGACCAGATGCCGCCGGCGAGGCCGAGGCTGATGATGAAGCCGGCGAACACCTTGAGCAGGATGTGGCCTGCCGTCATGTTGGCGAAAAGACGAACCGACAAGGTCAGCGGACGCGTCAGGAACGAGATCATTTCAATCAGCACGATCAGCGGCAGCAGCACGACCGGCGTCTGCGGCGGCACGAACAGCGAGAAGAAATGGAAGCCGTGACGGGCAAAGCCGATGACAAGGCACAGCAGGAAAATGAAGCTGGCGAACGCGAAGGTCACCGCCAGATGGCTGGTCGTGGTGAAGGCGAACGGGATGAGGCCGATCAGGTTGGCAAACAGCACGAACATGAACAGCGAGAAAATGAACGGCACGTATTTGCGGCCATTCGGGCCGATATTTTCATCGACCATGCCGACGACAAATTCGTGCGTGGATTCCACCGCTGTCTGCCAGCGGCCGGGAACCAGCTTGGCGTTGCGCATGCCGAGCACGAGGAACAGGCCGACCAGAACGACGGTCACGACCATGAACATCGCCGAGTTGGTGAACGACACGTCATAGCCCATGACGTCAGCCGTCACCAGCTTGTGAAGTTCGAACTGTTCGAGCGGACTCGCCACGGTATTATTGCCCTTCTTGATCAGGCGCGACGCCGGGCGGCACCGGTTCAGCGTTCACGATTGCTGCCTCGCGGTTGACCGCGCGCATCAGGTTCATGAACCCCGCCACCATACCCAGCAGCAAAAACAACAAGGCTAACCAAGGCTTTGTGCCCAACCAACGGTCGAGCTGCCACCCCAGAAAACCACCTACAGCCGTACCGACGACAATTTCGAGCGCATAGCGGGAACCCTGGGCGAGCGCCGAAGACGCCACTGCCCGCGGATCTGCCGTCGGTACAAGCCGCGCCCGGGCTTCGGCAAGCTGCGCATCAAGCGCTGCGAGCTCGTCGTTCGAGCGTGGCGTGTTCACGCGAGGCAAACCCCCAACTATGCGGCCGGCGCCGACCAAAAAGGCCAACGCAAGCCACCGGATTTCGGTGGTCGCCCACCGAAGCCCCGCTCCTCTAGTAGCGCGGCTTTTCCAAGTCAACCGCAGCGGTGGGTTTTGTGAGCGGGTGCAGCATCATTGCGCCATGCGCAGCCACATCATTGAGCAGCCAATAGCAGCTCGGCGCGCGCCAGATCGACCGATACCAGCTGGCTGACGCCCTGTTCGGCCATGGTGACACCGTAGAGGCGGTGCATGCGGCTCATGGTGACGGCGTTGTGCGTGACGATCAGGAAGCGCGTTGCGGTGGTCGTCGCCATGCGGTCGAGCAGGTCGCAGAAGCGTTCGACATTGGCATCGTCAAGCGGCGCATCGACTTCATCGAGCACGCAGATGGGCGCCGGGTTGGTCAGGAACAGCGCAAAGATCAGCGCCACCGCGGTCAGTGCCTGTTCACCGCCCGACAGCAAGGTCAGCGACTGCAGCTTCTTGCCCGGCGGCTGCGCCATGATCTCCAGGCCGGCTTCGAGCGGGTCATCCGACTCGATGAGTTCGAGATGCGCGGCACCGCCGGCGAACAGCGTCGCGAACAGGTCGCGGAAGTGCGAATCGACCTGCTTGAAGGCTTCGAGGAGACGTACCCTGCCCTCGCGGTTGATCGAGCCGATGCTGCCGCGCAGCCGGGCGATGGCGGTCTCCAGTTCCTCGCGTTCGGCCGCCGAGCCAGTGCGTGTCGATTCGAGTTCTTCGAGTTCGGTTTCGGCGCGCAGATTGACCGGCCCGATGCGTTCGCGCTCGGCCACCAGCGCATCGAGCGCGCCGCCGAGATCGGCAGCCTGACCGACAGCGGCTTCGTCAAACCCGTGCTTTTCAGGCAGGTGCAACGGCGCGGCGCCGAACTTTTCGATGCTGAGCTGGGCGATTTCGGCACGCCGCGCCTCGGCATGGTCGGCGTTGGCAATCGCCGTCGCGCGTGCCTCACGCGCCGACGCCTGTGCGCCGACCGCCGCCTGCAGTTCCTGGTCGAGCTTGCGCAGCGCGGCTTCGGAGTCGCGCAACTGCGCCGACGCCGCCTGACGTTTGGCGTCGAGCGCCTGGAGGGACGTCGCGATATCGGCCTGCAGCGCCCGGATTTCGCCGGGCCGCGCTGCCAGTTGCAGCGCCTCCTCGGCAATAGCTGCGGCGCGCAATTCGAGGCTGACGCGCTGCGCCGCACTCGCCGCCAGCCGTTCGGTCCAGCCCTTGCGCTCGGCATCGACCGCGGTGAGGCGCGAGCGGTCGCCCTCGACATCACGCGTGACGACCGCCTGCCGGGCGCGCGAGGCTGCCAGTACCGCGCGCGCGGTTTCGGCGGCAGCGCGTGCCTTGGTCGCGGTATCGGCGAGGCCCGCCAGATCGACTGCCAGTTCGGCAGCAGCGCTAGCGGCGGTCAGTTCGGCGCGGTCGCTCTCCGCATCGGCGCTCAGTCTTGCGACCGCCGAGCGCAGCGCCCCGACATTGGCTTCACGGCGTTGGTGTTCGGATTCGGTGCGCGCCAGCGTGGTGCGGGCGGCGGCGAGCGTGCGGTCGGCCTGGTCGCGCGTGCTGCGTGCGGCTTCCTCGGCGGCGACGCTGTCGGCGAGCGCTCTGGCGCCGGCCTCGCGTGCCGCAGCGGCGGCGGCTTCATCGGCAATGCCGCGTTCGATTTCGCGCAGCAGTTCGGCGAGGCGGTTGCGCGCGACAAAACGCTCGGCGGCCGCCTGCCCCTGCCCACCAAACGCCCGGAACCCGTCCCAGCGCCACAGCCAGCCGGCCCTGGTGACCAGACGCTGCCCCGGCTTGAGTTGGCCGATCAATCCCTCGACATCGTCGACGACACCGACCTGTGCCAGTCGGCGCTGCAGCACCGCCGGGGCCTTGACGTGGTTGGCGAGCGGTTCGGCGCCCGCCGGCAATGCCGGGTCGGCTGCGCTCGCGGCGAGTTCCCAGAAGCGCCCGGCGTCCTGCTTGCCATCGGGCGCCGACAAATCGTCACCCAGCGCAGCGGCGAGTGCGGCTTCATAACCGGCACCGACAGTAATCGAATCAGCGATTGGTGCGCGCGCGCTGTCCTTGAGCGATGCGAGCTGGCGTTCGAGCGCCGCGCGTTCCGCCGTCAGTCCGGCGAGCGCGCCGCGCGCCGTCAACCACGCCGATTGCAGCGCCTCGCGCCCACCCTCGGCTTCGCGCCGCTGTGCGCCCGATGCGGTGACGGCCGCGTTCGCCGCCTCAAGCTGCGCGACGGCGGCTTCGACGGCATCGGCGGCGGCTTTGACATCGGCGCCGTCGCCACTCTTTTCGAGTGCGGCATCGAGTTCGCGCGCCACGCGGCCCGCTTCGGATTCGGTGCGCAGCAGCCGATTGCGCACGCTTTCGACTGCCGTCAGCGCCGCGCGCGACTGGGCGGCCGCGCGCGCGTGCGCCTCGATGGCGGCGGCCAGTTCGGTTTCACGCAACGTCGCATCGGCCTCTGCCGCCGCAACCGCCGCGCCGAGTTCAGGGAGCAGCGCCTGCGCGTCGGCAAGCCGCTGCTGCAACGTCGCCGATTCGTCGTCAAGGCGCTGGCTTGCTGCGCCCGCATCGGCGGCCAGCGCTGCCTCGCGGCCGAGGTCGCGGCGGATCTGGTCGGTCGCAGCGGCGAGTTCGCGCTGGCGCCGTTCGACTTGCAGCAGTTCGGCGTTGGCGGCGTTGCCGGCCTGCACCTGCGCCTGCCATGCGGCGGCAGCGGCG
>CALMPZ010000610.1 GCA_937871645.1 uncultured Polymorphobacter sp. | reverse complement strand
CCACATTTCGCCCAGCGCGACAATGCCCATCAGGTGCAGATAGGCGGTCGCCCCCGCACCGGCGTTGTTCGGGTTGGTCATGCCGTTCTGCATCAGCCACATCGTCGCCGCCTGCAACTCGCCCGCGGCCTTCTCGAGTCCCGTCGCCAGCGCTTCGGTGCGCGGATCAGCTTTGCCTGCCGCAACATTCTCGGCAACCAGCGCCAGATAGGCGCGCAAACCGCGGCCACCGTTCATCGCCAGCTTGCGGCCGACAAGGTCCATCGCCTGGATGCCGTTGGTGCCTTCGTAGATCTGCGCAATCCGCGCATCGCGAACGAACTGCTCCATGCCCCATTCGGCGATATAGCCGTGGCCGCCGTAAACCTGCTGCGACGTCGTGGCGATTTCATAGCCCTTGTCGGTGCAATAGCCCTTGATGACCGGCGTCAGCAGCGAAATCAAATCGTCGGCGAGTTCGCGTTCTTCGGGCGTTGCCGCCTTGTGCGCGAGGTCGACTTGCAACCCGCCCCACAGGATCAGCGCGCGTGCGCCTTCGATGAAGGCGCGGCCGTCCATCAGCATCCGCCGCACATCTGGGTGCACCATCAGCGGGTCGGCCTTGGCATCGGGGTTCTTGGTGCCGGTCAGCGCGCGGCCCTGCAGGCGGTCGCGGGCATAGGTGACGGCGTTCTGATAGGCGACTTCGGCCTGCGCCAGCCCCTGCACGCCGACGCCCAGTCGCGCCGCATTCATCATGATGAACATGGCGCGCAGGCCCTTCATCTCTTCGCCGAGCAGATAGCCGGTGGCGCCGTCATAGTTCATCACGCAGGTGGCGTTGGCGTGGATGCCCATCTTGTGCTCGATCGACCCGCACGACACGCCGTTGCGCGCGCCCAGCGTACCGTCGGCGTTGACGAGGAACTTCGGCACCAGGAACAGCGAGATGCCCTTGACGCTGTCGGGCGCGTCGGGGGTCTTCGCCAGCACGAGGTGGATGATGTTTTCCGACAGGTCATGCTCGCCCGCCGAAATGAAAATCTTGGTGCCGCTGATCTTGTAGCTGCCGTCGGCCTGCGGCACGGCGCGGGTGCGGATGAGGCCAAGGTCGGTGCCGCACTGCGGCTCGGTCAGGTTCATCGTGCCGGTCCAGCGCCCGTGCACCATGTTGGGCAGGAAGCGCTCCTTCAACTCGGGCGAACCGACCGCCATGATCGCCGCCTGCGCGCCCTCGTTGAGGCCCGGATACATCGCGAACGCCATGTTGGCGCTGGCCGAAAATTCCTGGAACACCGTGCCGATGATGTGCGGCATCCCCTGCCCGCCATATTCCGACGGCGCCATCAATGTGCCCCAGCCGCCTTCGACGAACGCGTCATAAGCCGCCTTGAAGCCGTCGGGGGTGCTGACGCTGCCGTCGGCGTGGCGCGTGCAGCCCTGCTGGTCGCCCGAATGGTTGATCGGCGCCAGCACGCCCTCGCAGAACTTGCCGCCTTCTTCGACCACGGCCTGCACGACATCGGGGGTCGCATCGGCAAACCCCGGCAGGTTCGAATGCGCGTCGAGCTTGCAGACCGACTGCAGCACGAACAGCGTGTCCTTCACGGGAGCGCGGTAGCTGGGCATGGGGGAATCCTATCTGGTGGCGGCGTCGGCCTCAGTTGGTCGCGGTGTCGGCGATCAGGCTTTCGACCATGTCGGCAAATTGCTGCAACTCGTCGATCGTCGCATCGATATCGGCGCGCTGTTCGGACAGCGCGGCGATGCGCGTCTGGCATTTTTCGATGGTGACGCGGCGCTGCTGCACGCGGCCGTCGCCGACGTCGTACAGGTCGATCATCTCGCGGATTTCCGCCAGGCTGAAGCCGACGTTCTTGGCGCGCAAAATCCACGCCAGCCGCGCCCGGTCGCGCCGCGAATAGACGCGGTTCTGGCCCTGTCGCTGTGGCGAGATCAGCCCCTGGTCTTCATAGAAGCGGATGGCGCGCGGCGTAATCGCAAAACCCGTCGCGAGATCGGTGATGGTAAAACTTTCGGCATCCCCGGGCGGTGCGGGCATGGCGACAGTGGCGAAGTTCTCGAGCATTTCTGGAGGCATGGAACCTAATTAGTTTACGTTAACGTCAGGGTCAAGAATACGGGTGCGTTTCAAGTCTTCACCCAAAGCGCTTTTACGCCATTGAAGGCCGCCGAAATGTTGCGCTCGATCGGCTGTCCAGCCAGCGCCAAATCGGGGAAGCGCGCCAGCAGCCGCGACAGCGCAATTTCCGCCTCGGCGCGCGCCAGCGGCGCCCCCAGACAGAAGTGGACGCCGCCGCCAAAGGCGAAGTGCGTCTTGTCGAGCCGGTCGATGTCAAAGCTCAGCGGGTTGCTGTGCACCGCCGGATCTTGCCCTGCCGCCATCAGGAACGGCGTGATCGCGGTGCCCTCGCCGACATCGACACCGCCAACCGCGCGCGGGCCGGTGGCAATGCGCAGTGACTGCATCACCGGCGGGTCGAGGCGCAGCGTTTCTTCGATCGCATCGACAATCCGCGCCGGTGCGGCCATGACCTTGGCCCGCTGCTCGGGGTTTTCGAGCAGCGCCAGCACGGTATTGCCGATCAGGTCGGTGGTGGTCAGGTTGCCGGCCAGCAGCAGCAGGTTGCACATCGTGATGATTTCCTGCGTGCTCAACCGGTCGCCATTGTCCTCGACCGCGATCAACGCACTGATCAGGTCGTCACGCGGCGCGGCGCGGCGTTCGGCAATGGCGCGGGCAAAATAGGCGCTGAGTTCGTCGGAATTGGCCTTGAGTCCGGCAAGATGTTCGGGCGTCCGCAATGGCGAAAAGACATTGGCGAGGCCCTTTGACCAGCGCCGGAAATCGGCGCGGTCGGCAGCACCAACGCCGAGCATTTCGGCAATGACGATGATCGGCAGCGGCGAGGCATAATCCTCGATCAGGTCGAACTCTGCGGCATCGGCAACCGCATCGAGCAGCGCATCGGCCACCACGGCGATATGCGGCCGCATGCCCTCGATCGCGCGGGCGTTGAAGGCATGCGTCACCAGCCGCCGCAACCGCGCATGGTCGGGATCGTCGAGCGCCAGCATCGAACGCGGTGCGTCACGGTCCTCGGCGGTCATCAGCCGCTGGATGATCGAATCGGGTGCGGCCTTGCGACCATCGACCGAAAGGCTGCGATCCTTGAGCACGGCCGCAACATCGGCGGCGCGGGTCAGCACGACGCGGCCGAGCGTCGTATCGCGATGAACCG
The DNA here is from genome assembly GCA_937871645.1 of uncultured Polymorphobacter sp. Taxonomy (GTDB): domain Bacteria; phylum Pseudomonadota; class Alphaproteobacteria; order Sphingomonadales; family Sphingomonadaceae; genus Polymorphobacter_A. Next base: position 1,307 of record CALMPZ010000610.1, on the reverse strand, counting down.
GCTCGGCTTGCCGCAACGCATCGAAATATTCGTGCGGGCGGTTGCGAAACGTCTCGTCGAAAACCGTCAACTGCAGGCCCGTCGGTACGGCCGTGGTCATCACATCCCTCCCCGCCGCCGGAATTTCTGCCCGGTCTGGCCTCGACAATGTCTAGGCTTTCGCCAGTTTACGCAATTCCCCGTTTTGATGGACGTAGCGCCCCGGCGTTTGCAGCGTTGCCAGCTTCACGATCGCTGCGGCAATGACATCGGCAGCAATCGCGCCGTAGCGTTCCGCCGGCCCGAACAGCAGCGGGTTGAGCCACGGCGCCGCCGCCTGGAACATCGCCTCCGCCGGGTGCCGGTCGGGGCGCGGGCCGAGGATCAGCCCCGGCTGGATGATGTCGAAGCGCGCGAAGTTCATCACGCCGATGTCGCGTTCGACCTCGCCCTTGACGCGCGAATAGAACACCGGCGACGCCGCGCTGGCGCCGACCGAGCTGATCAGGATGAAATGCGTGACGCCGGCGGCCTGCGCCGCGCGCGCAAACGCCAGCACCGCGTCATAGTCGACGGCGCGGAACGCCGGCTGGCTGCCGGCGATGCGGATGGTGGTGCCCAGCGCGCAAATCGCCACTTGCGCCTTGGGGAGCGAGGGCAGCGCGGCGAAATCGGCAATGACCTCGGTCAGCGCCGGGGCGGTCTTGCCCGTCGCGCGGCGTGCAACAGCCACGACCGGCGTCCCGGCCGCGCACAGCAAATCGAGCACGCGCGACCCGACCAGCCCGGTGGCGCCGGCGAGCAGCACGCTCATGCCTCGCGCACGAGCTTGCCGTCATGCAGGCGGCGGTAAAAGCATGTACGCTCGCCGGTGTGGCACGCCGGGCCGGCGGGCTTGACCTTGAGCCACAGAGCGTCCTGGTCGCAGTCGATGTGCATTTCGACAACCGTCTGGATATTCCCCGAGGTGCCGCCCTTGTGCCAGACCTCGGCGCGTGACCGGCTCCAGTAATGCGCTTCGCCGGTGGCGATGGTCGCGGCCAGCGCATCGGCGTTCATGTGCGCCACCATCAGCAGCTCGCCGCTGTCGGCGTCGCTGGCGACGGCCTGGATCAGCCCGCGCTCGTCCCATTTGGGGTGCAGCACGGTCGATGTCTCGCGTTCACTGTCGCTCAATGCATGGCTCCTGTTGCAGCGATGTGACAGCTTGGGGGGAGACAAACGCCCGCGCCGCCACTATATGGCCCGAACGCTATAGCTGATGCGCGCAATGCTTGGGGAGTCCCGATGGACCTCACGACCAATCCGTTTGATGATGACAAGCTTCA
>CALMPZ010000609.1 GCA_937871645.1 uncultured Polymorphobacter sp. | reverse complement strand
TGACTGCTGCGCCGGGGGCGCGGCGCGCACCGCCAGGCTGCGCGGGTCGGCTGCCGGAGGGGTCGGTGCAGGTGCAGGTGGCGCTACCGGCTTGGGCGTCGTCGTTGCGCAGCCGGTGAGGAACAGCAGTCCCGCCAGAGCCGCAAAGCGCGGCGTCACTCTCCGTCGTCGGTCGCGATCAGCAACCACGCCGGATCCGCCGAGCCGACATGATGGCTGAACGTCCACACGTCGTGCGTCGGCGTCGCATCGGACTTCGAACCGGCGAACACGGCGCCGCTGGCGTCGGTCGACACGCCGGCGATCAGCGCGTCGAAACGCACGGTGACTTCGGCCATCTGCCCGACCATCTGCGCGCCGACCAAAGTCGCGGCGTCGATGCCGACGAGGCGGTTTTCAAAACGCACGCCCGATTCCTTGCGGGCGTCGATAGCGGTGGTGAATTGCGCCAATACTTCGTCCGAAACCAGATGCTTCATGTCCGCGGCATTGCCGGCCCAGAAAGCTTCGAGAATCATGCCATAGGCGGCGCGCGCACCGGTCAGGAAGCGTGCGGGTTCAAAGCGCGGGTCGGCATCGGCGATCGACTGCAGATCGGCGCGCAGTGCCGCCGGGGTGCCCGACGGCAACTCGATGGCGACCGGCGCACGTGCATCGGCGGCCACGCTGCCGGGCTTCGACAATTCGGGGGCGCCGGCGCGATAGGGCTCGCCCGCGGGCTTTTCATGGCCCGTCCGCCGGCCCAGCACGCTGACCAGCCGCAAACCGATAAAGCCCGCCAGCATCGCCAGCAGCACGATCTCGATCCAGGTTCCGCTATCGCTCATCAAAATACGCCTCAATTCATCCGCAACACTGTAGCAAGACGATGGTCAATCGTCCATGCCTGTGCCGCAGATGTGACATAGGTTGTTTTGCCACGCCCGCAAGGGCCGGCACGTCGCTTGCCTAAACGGGTTCACCTCTGCTAGCGACCGCGCCAACAGTTTCAGCTTCAATAAGAGTGAAAATCATGGCCGACGAATTCGAAGGAATCGAAAGCACCGCCTTTGGCGACGGTGCCGACACGCAGCCGCAGGTCAGCATCCTGACGCAGTACGTCAAGGATCTGTCGTTCGAAAACCCGAACGCGCCGCAGTCGCTGCAGATGGAAACCGCGCCGCGCATCGAAATCAACGTCAACGTCAACGCCCGCCGCGTCAGCGAAGACATGTTCGAAGTCGAACTCAAGATCGAAGCCAAGGCGTTCAACGGCGACGCTGCCGCGTTTGTCGTCGAGCTGCTCTACGGCGGCCTGTTCGGCCTGCGCAACGTGCCCGCCGAAGCGCTCGAGCCGTTCCTCGTGGTCGAAGCGCCGCGCATCCTGTTCCCGTTCGCGCGTCGCATTGTCGCCGATGCGACGCGTGACGGCGGCTACCCGCCGCTGCTGCTTGAGCCGATCGACTTTGCCTCGCTGTATATGCAGCAGCAGGCCGGCAACGCTGGCCAGCCTTCGGTTGGCAACGCCTAGTTCACGCCAAGCAAGCGGCACACGCCGTGGCAAAGCCACGCCGTCGGACGGGTTCGGGCGGGGTATCCGCCCGCCCCGCCGGCCGTGCTTGCGTGAGTCCGTGCCGAAGTCAAAATTCGTGAAGGACGAATTTCGCCTTCGTCACAGGCCCTGCTGCGCATGTCTCTAGTCCGCGCCACCGCCACCATCGGCAGCCTGACTCTGGTCAGCCGCATCCTCGGCTTCCTGCGCGATGTGCTGATGGCACGGTTTGTCGGCGCCGGCATGGCGGCGGACGCGTTCCTGATCGCCTTCCGGCTGCCCAATCTGTTCCGCGCGCTGTTTGCCGAAGGCGCGTTTTCGGCGGCGTTCGTGCCGATGTTCAGCCGGACGCTCGCCGCCAATCCCGATGACCGCAACGCCGGCCAGCGCTTCGCCGAAGAAGTGCTGTCGGTGCTGTTGCCGATCCTGGTGGTGTTCACTGCGGTGATGCTGGTCGCCACCGGTCCCGTCGTCTGGGCGCTGACCGGCGGCTTTCCCGATGCCAGCCCCGAAAAGTTCGCGCTCGCGGTCGAATTCACCCGCATCACCTTCCCCTATCTGCTGCTGATTTCGCTGGTGTCGCTGATGGGCGGCATCCTCAATTCGCTCGGGCGCTTCTGGGTCAATGCCGCCGCCCCCATCCTCCTCAACCTCGCGCTGATTGCCGGCATGCTGTTCTTCCGCGGCGACAGCGACGTGCAGACTGCGCGGGTGCAGGCGGCGTGCGTCACCATCGCCGGCGTGCTGCAGTTCATCTGGCTGCTCTGGGCCTGCGTGCGCGTCGATATCAAGCTGCGGCTACGCTGGCCGGTGCTGACACCGATGGTGCGCAAGCTGCTGGTCATCATCGGCCCCGCCGCACTCGGCGCCGGTGCGGTGCAGTTCAACCTGCTGATTTCAACCGCGCTCGCGGCGCGCTTCCTGCCCGAAGGTGCGGTCAGCTATCTCTATTATGCCGACCGGCTCAACCAGCTGCCGCTTGGCCTCATCGGCATCGGTGTCGGCACGGCGCTGCTGCCGGCACTGTCGCGGCAGTTGGGCGCCGGCAACCCGCAAGTCGCGCTGCACACGCAGAACCGCGCCATCGAGCTGGTACTGCTGCTCACCCTGCCCGCTGCGGCCGCGCTGGTGGTGTCGGCGGTGCCGATCATCAGCGGGCTGCTTGAGGGCGGCAAGTTCACCGCCGCCGATTCGTCGGCGACGGCCGCCGCGCTCGCAGCGTTTGCGCTCGGCTTGCCGGCCTATGTGCTGATCAAGGTGCTGACGCCGGGCTTTTATGCACGGTCGGATACCAAGACGCCGGTGCGGATTGCCGTCGCATCGATGCTGGTCAACCTTGTCGGCAACCTGCTGCTGATCTGGCCGCTGGCGCATGTCGGCATCGCGCTGTCGACGGCGCTTGCTGCCTGGGTCAACGCCGGGGCGCTGTATGTCGTGCTGCAGCGACGCGGGCATTTCGCGCTCGACGCGCGGTTGCGGCGCACCGTCTGGCGGTTGCTGGTCGCGGCGCTGGTCATGGTCGGCGTGCTGCTGGCGCTCAACCCGCTGATCATGGGCTGGATGCACGGCAACATCATCGTGCGCGGGCTGGGCCTTGGGCTGTTGCTGTCGGCGGGCGGTATCGCGTATCTGGCGAGCGCGTTCGCCCTCAAGGCGTTTTCGGTTGGCGACCTGCGCGCGCAACTGACCCGCCGCAAGAGTTGAGAAGAGTTATGACCATCACCAAGCGCGTATTTTCGGGCATCCAGCCGACGGGCAACCTGCACCTCGGCAATTACCTCGGCGCCATCCGCAACTGGGTGACGATGCAGGACGATTACGAATGCATCTATTGCATCGTCGACATGCACGCGATCACCATGCCGCACGTGGCAGCCGAACTGCGCGCCAACACGCTGGAGATGGCCGCAGCCCTGCTGGCGAGCGGCATCGACCCCGCGCGCGCCATTCTGTTCAACCAGAGCCGCGTCCGCATGCATGCCGAGCTGGCGTGGATCCTCAACTGCACCGCGCGCATGGGCTGGCTCAACCGCATGACGCAGTTCAAGGACAAGTCGGGCAAGGACAAGGAAGGCGCCAGCGTCGGGCTGTTCGTCTATCCGGTGCTGCAGGCCGCCGACATCCTGGGGTACAAGGCGACGCATGTGCCCGTCGGCGACGACCAGAAGCAGCACCTCGAGCTGGCGCGCGACATCGCCACCAAGTTCAACACCGACTTCGGCGTCGAGCTGTTCCCGCTGCCCGAGCCCGTCATCGGCGGTCACAACGCCGCCGGCCCGGCCCGCGTCATGAGCTTGCGCGACGGCAGCGCCAAAATGTCCAAGTCCGATCCCAGCGACATGAGCCGCATCAACCTGACCGATGATGCCGATGCCATCGCGAACAAGATCAAGCGCGCCAAGACCGATCCCGAGCCGCTGCCCGAAACCGCCG
>CALMPZ010000608.1 GCA_937871645.1 uncultured Polymorphobacter sp. | reverse complement strand
GCTGCCGTTCGCGACGCCCGACCAGGCGGTCGACGAAACCGCGTTTGCCGACGGCGCCGCCGCAGTGATCGGCACCCCCGACGACCTGATTGCCGCGATCCGCAAGCTGTCCGAATCGGCCGGCGGCTTCGGCACCGTGCTCGGCTTCGTCCACGACTGGGCGAGTCGCGAAAACAACCTCAAGAGCTGGGATCTGGTGGCGCGCTACGTCATTCCCGAAATCCACGGGCTGCTCGAAGGCTATCGGACGTCGCGCCAATATGTCGTCGACCACCGCGAGGGGTTCGAGCGCGCCGGCCAGGCGGTGCTGTCGAAAATCATGGCGCACGAAGGCGCCGCCGCGGCGCTGAAGGCCGGGATGGAAGGCGGCGTCGCGATGCGATCGCCTAACGCGCCCGACCTCAACAAGGCGGCCAGAGAGATGAAGAGCTAACGAAGACGTCCTACGCCGTCGAGCCGCTGTAGCAACCACTGATGGCGCGTCACCGTGCTCGTGCCGGCGATCACCGGCGCTAGGCGTTCGGGAAGCGGCGCCCCAACCAGTCGAGCAAGGCGCGCGAAACCTCCTCGGGCTTTTCCTGCTGCGTCCAATGGCCCGATTCCTTGACCAGATGGCGTTCGAGATCGGGGACATAGGCTTCCATGCCCTCGGTCATCGCCGGGCTGAGCACGACGTCATTTTCCGCCATGATCATCAGCGACGGCACGCCGACATGCTCCTGGCGGCCGGCGGACGCTTCCCAGTTGCGGGTGAAATTGCGGTACCAGTTGATGCCGCCGGTGAAGCCGGTCGCCGCAAAGCTTTCGGCGAACGCGGCGATTTCGTCATCGGTCAGGAACTGCTGCGTGTCGGTCGCCGCGTCGTACAGCTTGAGCGCCTCGCCCAGCGCCAGTGTCCGCATTTCGGCCGGAAGCTGCTGATATTGTTCGAGTGTCAGCAACGGCTTGCGCATGAAAAAGCGGATCGAGCGTTCAACATCGGTGCCGAGCACGGCATCGGCGAGGCCCGGCTGCTGGAACCAGACGACATACATGTCGTCGCCGTATGCCGCGCGCATCGCGGCGATTGGATCGACCGGACCGCGCGGCAGGAACGGCGTGTTGACACCGATGACACCGGCGACACGGTCGGGATGGCGCAGCGCCATGTCCCACACCACCATGCCGCCCCAGTCGTGGCCGCAAAAGATCGCCTTGTCGATGCCGAGCCGGTCGAGCAGCCCGACAAGATCGCCGGTCAGATATTCGAGGTCATAGTTTTCGGCGCCCGCCGGCCCGCCGGTCAGGCCGTAGCCGCGCTGGTCGGGGGCAATCGCCCAGCGCCCGGCGGCTTCGAACGCGCGCAGCTGGTGGCGCCACGAAAACGCCAGTTCGGGGAAGCCGTGGCAGAAAATGACCGGCACGCCGGTACGCGGCCCGACTTCGTAATAGGCCATGCGGATGCCGTTGGTGTCGGCATACTGAACCGGCGGCATCTGCCGCGCGAGGGCTTCGGACATGCTGTTCTCCTCTGGTACTCGGCCTGCGTGGCCGGTTAGGCGCCGGGGCGCACCACGATCTTGCACTGGGCTTCGGGGTCGGCGAGCGCCTTGAACGCGGCCGCCACGCCCGCCAGCCCGACCTCGCTGGTGACCGCCGGCAGCACGTCGATATGGCCGTGCGCGATATTGTGCAGCGTCGCGGCGAACTCTTCGGGCGAATAGCCAAGCACAAAGCGGAAATCGAGCTGCTTGTTGATGCACAGGAACGGCTCGAAGCGGTCGGTATCCATGCAGACGCCGGCGACGATGATCTGCGCGCCGCCGGGTGCGGCCTCGATGATGCCCTGCAACACGCCCGGTACGCCGACGCATTCGAAAATGACCGCGCGCTTGCCGGTCTTGCCCGACAGCGATTGCAGCATGCGCTCGGCGGTTGTCGTGGCGACGCCCGCCGCCGACCAATGGCTGTGCGGCGAGATCTGCGCCGGATCGACGATGATGTCGGCGCCGAGCTTTTCGGCGACCGCACGGCGCGCCGGCGAGAAGTCGGACGCGATCACCGGTCCCAGCCCGCGCGATTTGAGCGCGGCAATGACCGCCAGCCCGACCGGCCCGCAGCCGATGACCAGACAGACGGCGTCCGGCCCGGCCGCGGATTGCGCGACGGCGTGTTCGCCCACCGCGAACGGCTCGGTCATCGCCGCCTGGACATCCGACAGGCCATTGGGCACCTCGAGCAGCAGCGCTTCGGTCAGCACCATGCGTTCGGCGAAGCCGCCGGGGTAGGTGTTCGAATAGCCGATCGCATCATAGCCGTCGGCGCGCAGCGCGACGGGCATGCTGACGACGCGCGTGCCGGGCTTGAGCCGTTTGTCAGTGCCCGGTCCGTGTTCAAGGATTTCGGCGCAGAATTCATGGCCGAATACAATGTCGGCGGCGGGATTGACGGTCGATGGCGCGCCGGTGCGTGCCCCGAGTTCGAGCATGTGTTCGAAGCTGTGCAGCGCGTGCAGGTCCGACCCGCAGATGCCGCAGCACAGCGTGCGCGTCAGTACCTGTCCGGCACCGGCGACCGGCTCGGCGATTTCGGCGCAGACGAGCTGCTTGTTGCGGCGGACCACGGCTTGCATGCGACTCTCCCCTGTTCGGCGCGCCTCGGGGCCGCTTGTGCAAGTTTCTGGACCGCCGCGAGCCCGGCGTAAAGCAGAAAAACATAACAGGTTAGGAAATTCGTTTCCGTCGCGGATGCGTTGCGTTATACATTGACCAGCAACGGGGGCCAGCAACGGGTGCAGCACCCCGCAGATTGGGCGAGACAATGACCATGACAGGCACAAGCACGAACGACACGGTCTATGTGGTGGGCGCCGGCATTGCCGGGCTGTGCACGGCGCTGGCGCTGGCACCGACCGGGCGCCATATCGTCATGCTCGAACGCGACGCCGGACCGCCCGAAGGCAGCACCGACGAAGCGTTTCGCGACTGGCAGCGCCCCGGCGTCAGCCATCTGCGGCAAAGCCATGCGTTCCTCGCGCGGCTGCGCAACATCATCCGCGACACGCACCCTGAATTGCTCAGCGATCTCTATGCCGCAGGCTGCCGCGACATCGTGTTCCGCGATTTCCTGCCGATCGACCAGATGCAGAAATATCAGCCCGAACCCGGCGACGAGGACCTGACCATCATCACCAGTCGCCGGACGACGCTG
>CALMPZ010000607.1 GCA_937871645.1 uncultured Polymorphobacter sp. | reverse complement strand
CGCGGCGCGTCGCCGAGCCCGCCGAGTGCTTCGATGCGCGCCGTCATCGCGTCGATTTCGGCACGCGCGTCGTCGATCTCGGCATCGGGGTGGTCGGCCAGCCCGAGCAGCAGCGCCGCCTCGTCGAGCAGGATCTCGTCATCCTCGAGCAACCCGAGTTCGGCGATGTCAGCTTCGATGTCGTCGATCATCATGTCTCTCGCCATACCGCTTCGATATGGCGTGGCCAGCGGCCGGGTACAACCAGTACCGCATCGATACGGACATTGGCGGGACGGGCGTGCAGCGCATATTGGCCGGTCAGCAACCGCGCAGCACGGCCGACGCGCTCGAGCGCCTGCGGGTGCAGCGCCAGCAGTGCTGCATCGAAACCGGCGCGTGCCTTGACCTCGACGAACACCAAGGTGCCGCCGCGCGCCGCGACGAGGTCGATTTCACCCACCGGTGTCGCGACGCGGCGGTCGAGGATCGAATAACCCTTGAGCCGCAGCCACCACGCGGCCAGCGTTTCGGCGCGGCGGCCGCGCGTTTCGGCGCTGCGGCGGGCGCTAGTCGCCGGCATCGCGCAGTTCCAGCGCGCGGGCATAGACGCGGTTGCGCGGCAGCCCGAGCAGCTCGACGACTTCGGCGACTGCCGGCTTCATCGGCTGCACCGCCATCGCGCGTTGCAATGCCGTGTCAAGCGTTGCCTCATCGACGACAGCGGCCTCGCCGGGCGGGCCGACGACGATGACGACTTCGCCGCGCGGCGGGGTGTCGGCGTAGCGCGCTGCCAGCGCTTCGAGGCTGCCGTCGACGGTTTCCTCGAAACGCTTGCTGATTTCACGCGCTACTGCTGCCGGGCGGTTACCGAGCAGCTTCGCCATTTCGGCCAAGGTCGCAGCGGTGCGTCCGCCCGATTCGTAGAACACCAATGTCGCCCGCACCGCGCCGAGTTCTGCAATCGCTGCCGCACGCGCCCCGGCCTTGGCGGGCAGGAAACCGGCAAACAGGAAGCGGTCGGTCGGCAGCCCGGCCAAGGTCAGCGCCGCGACTGCTGCGCACGGGCCGGGGATGGTGACGATGGTGACCCCGGCGGCGCGGGCATCGCGCACCAGCTTGTAGCCGGGGTCCGAAATCAGCGGCGTACCGGCGTCGCTGACGAGCACGACTACCTCGTTCGCCATGCGCGCGATCAGCCGCGGCCGCACCGCATCGGCGTTATGGTCATGGTACGGCAGCATCGGTACCTTGGCACCGATGTGCGCGAGCAGCCGCGAGGTGACGCGGGTATCCTCGGCGGCGATGACGTCGGCGCCCGCCAGCATCGCGGCGGCGCGCGGGCTCAAATCGCCGAGATTGCCGATTGGGGTGGCGACAATGTAGAGACCGGGCGCATAGCCGACGGCCTCGGCAGCATTGCTGGCTGATTCGTCGTCGTTTGATACGTCGTTGTTTGATTCGGGGAGATTCATATGGGCATCATGGCCCTGCGCGCGCGGTTCGGGCAAATGGCAAATGGCGCGACGCTGCGCCGTGCCGGCTCGATCCTGCTGCTGAGCGTGATCGCTGCCTGCACCACGCCGACGGCCAAGGTGGCACCACCGGCGCCGGCACCGGTCGTCGTCGCACCCCCCAAGCCCGAAGTCGCGCCGCAGATCGACCAGAACAAGGTTGCGGTGCTGCTGCCGCTGACCGGCGCCAACGCCGCGGTCGGCCAGTCGATCGCCAATGCCGCGAACATGGCGCTGCTCGACGCCGGCGACAAGCGCATCAACCTGCGCGTCTATGACACCGCTGCGGGCGGGGCTGCTGCCGCTGCCAGCCGTGCGGTTGCCGACGGTGCGCGCCTGTTCCTCGGGCCGCTGCTCGCTGCCGATGTGCGCGCCGTGCAGGGTATCGCCAGCGCCAACAACATCCCGATCATCAGCTACTCGAACGACGCCGCGCTCGCCGGCGACGGCGTTTATGTGATGGGCCTGCAACCGGCGCAGTCGGTATCGCGCGTGGTCGGCTATGCCGCGACGCACGGTGTATCGCGCTTTGCCGCGCTGGTGCCCGACGGCACCTACGGCCAGCGCGCCACCACCGCCTTCCTGCGCGCCGTCGAAGCCAATGGCGGCCGCGTCGTGTCGATCAAGACCTTCACCCGCGACCCCGCCAAGATGATCGCCGCCGCGCGCGCCGTCACCGATTATGACGCGCGCGTCGCCAAGGCCGCGACGACCAGCGCGGTGCGCCCCGACGGCACCATCGCGCCGGTCACCGACCGCATCGGGCCGGTGGCGTTCCAGGCGCTGCTGATCGCCGACTCCGGCTCGCTGGCGGCATCGTTCGGCAAGCCGCTGGCGCAGTTCGGCGCCCCGGCCGGCACGATCACCATCCTCGGTACCGAGCTATGGAACAACGAGCCCGGCCTGAAGAACAGCCCGGCGCTGGCCGGTGCGCTGTTCGCCGCGGTGCCCGATGGCCGCTTCAACCAGCTGGCGACACGCTACCGCGCCAAGTTCGGCGGCACGCCGTCGCGGCTGGCAAGTTTCGGTTACGACTCGGTGCTGCTGGTCAATACGCTGGCGGACAAGTGGCCGTTGGGCACGCCGTTCCCGCGCGCCGCGTTGACGACGCCTGACGGCTTCACCGGCATCGACGGCATCTTCCGCTTCGGGCCGTCAGGGATCGCTGAGCGCGGTTTCGAAGTCCAGCAGATCGGCGCCGGCCGCATCACCACGGTGTCATCGGCACCCAAGACGCTGCGTGCCGCACCACCGACGAACTGAGCGGCTAGCGGTGCAGCGCCGCCAGCACGGCGTTGACAACAGGCCGGCCCTGCGGCGTCAGTTGCAGCCGGTCGGCGCGTGCTTCGATCATCCCCTGCGCCACCAGCCGGTCGCGCGCCGCGGTGTCGATCGTCACCTCCAGCGTCCGTCCGGTGCGCGTGGCGAAGTGCGCGGCGTCGATGCCGTCGGCCAGCCGTAGCCCCATCAGCAGCGCCTCGGTGGCGCGCGTTTCGGCATCAAGCGGTGTTTCGATGTTCAATCCCGACCCCGTCGCAGCCAGCGCGGCAATCCAGTTTTCGGGCTTCTTGTGGCGTTCGGTGGCGGTTGCCAGCCGGCGGCCATGCGCGCCGGGGCCGACGCCGACGTAGTCATCGTAGCGCCAATAGGCGAGGTTGTGGCGGCTCGCCGCGCCGGGGCGTGCGTGGTTCGACACTTCATAGGCGGGCAGCCCGGCGGCGGCGGTCATCGCCTGCGTCATTTCGAACAGGTCGGCGCTGGTGTCGGCATCGGGCAGCACCAGCTTGCCGTCGGCGTGCAGCCGCGCGAATGCCGTCGAAGGCTCGATGGTCAGTTGATACAGCGACAGATGCTCGGTGCCGAAGCCCAGCGCGCGCGTCAGTTCGGCTTCCCACGCCGCACGCGTCTGGGCGGGGCGGTCGTAGATCAGGTCGAAACTGACGCGCCCGAAATGCGCCTGCGCGATGTCGAGCGCCGCCAGCCCCTCGCGCACCGAATGGGCGCGGCCCAGTTGCTTGAGTGCGCCGTCATCGAGCGCCTGCAACCCCAGCGACACGCGCCCGACGCCGGCCTTGGCGTAGCCGGCAAAGCGCGCTGCCTCGACACTGTTGGGGTTGGCTTCCAGCGTGATTTCGCAGTTCGCGTCGAGCGACCAGTGCCGCGCCACCGCGTCGATCACCGCGCCCGTCGTCGCCGGGTCCATCAGCGACGGGGTGCCGCCGCCGAAGAAGATGCTGGTGACGCGGCGCCCCGGCAGCAGCGCCACCTCATGCGCCAGGTCGGCGAGCAGCGCGTCGCGCCAGCCGGCCTCGTCGATGGTCGCGCGGACGTGGCTGTTGAAGTCGCAATAAGGGCATTTCGAAACGCAGAACGGCCAGTGGATATAGACCGCCAGCGGTTCTAGGTCAGGCATGCGGCGACCAGTTGGGCAAATGCCCGGGCGCGGTGGTTGTCGGCTTCCTTGTCGGCGCGCGGCATCTCGCCATAGGTCCGCGCTTGGCCGTCCATCAGGAACATCGGGTCATAACCGAAGCCGTTGCTGCCGCGCGGTGGCCACACCAGCCGGCCATCGACGCGACCTTCGAAGCTCTGTGTGTGGCCGTCGGGCCAGGCGATGCACAGTGCGCAGATGAAGTGCGCGGTATCGACGCCGCCCTGCATTTCGTCATGGACGCGCTGCATCGCGACGCTGAAGTCCTTGCCCGGCCCGGCCCAGCGCGCCGAATAGATCCCCGGCGCGCCGCCGAGCGCATCGACGCACAGCCCCGAATCGTCGGCAAGCGCCGGCAGGCCGCTCGCGGTTGCCGCCGCCAGCGCCTTCAATTCGGCATTGGCGATGAACGTCAAGCCGGTCTCGTCGGGCTCGGGCAGGCCGAGCTCACCCGCCGACACCATCTCCATGCCGAACGGCCCGAGCAGCTCGGCGATTTCGACGACCTTGCCGGGGTTGTGCGTCGCCAGCACGAGGCGGCCGGCCAATAGCTTGCGCATCAGCGTCCGCATCAACGTCCGGTCGCGACCCGCTGCGCCGCAAAGATGTCGTTGCAGCCGATGCGCGCCAGCCGCAGCAGCCGCAACAGCGCTTCCTCGTCATACGGCGCGCCTTCGGCAGTGGCCTGGACTTCGACGAGGCCGCCGGTCGAGGTCATGACGAAATTGGCGTCGGTGCCGGCGTCAGAGTCCTCGATATAGTCGAGGTCGAGCACGGCATTGCCGTTGTGGATGCCGCAGCTGACCGCCGCGACCTGCGCCAGCAACGGGTCAACGCTCAGGTTGTTCTTCGCCATGATGCCGTCGATCGCCATGCGCAGCGCCACCCAGGCGCCTGAGATCGATGCGGTGCGGGTGCCGCCATCGGCCTGGATGACATCGCAATCGAGCGTGATCTGGCGCTCGCCGAGCAGCTTCATGTCGGTGACGGCGCGAAGTGACCGCCCGATCAGCCGCTGGATTTCCTGCGTGCGGCCCGACTGCTTGCCTTTCGCGGCTTCGCGCGACCCGCGCGTGTGCGTGGCGCGGGGCAACATGCCGTATTCGGCCGTCACCCAGCCCGACCCCTTGCCGCGCAACCACGGCGGCAGCCGTTCTTCGACGCTGGCGGTGACGAGCACATGGGTGTTGCCGAACTTGACGAGGCACGACCCTTCGGCGTGCAGCGCAAAGCCGGGGATCATTTCGATGCTGCGCATCGCATCGGGGGCGCGGCCGGAGGGGCGCATGGGCGGAATCCTTGGGATTTGGGTGTCGGAAAATGGGTTGCTGGGCTGCCAGTAGCGTGTTGGCGGCTCGCTGTCATCTGCGCGGGTGACGCCGCAGCCGATGACAACCCGCATCCGCCACCCTACATTGGCGGCGTGAACCAGTCACCGTCCATCCCCGAACTCAACGAACGCGCGCGCGAAGTGTTTCGCCAGATCGTCGATTCGTATCTCGCCAGCGGTGCGCCGGTGGGATCGCGGACGCTGTCGAAGCTCGGCGCGCTCGGGCTGTCGCCGGCATCGATCCGCAATGTCATGCAGGACCTTGAGGAACTCGGGCTGCTCGCGGCGCCGCATGTGTCGGCCGGGCGCAAGCCGACCGAGCTCGGCCTGCGGCTGTTTGTCGACGGGATGATGCAGGCGGCCGCACCCTCGGAGGCCGAACGCGCCGCCATCGAGCAACCCATCCAGGCCGGCTCGCCGATGACCGAACTTTTGACGCGCACCACCGCGGTGCTGTCGGGTCTGAGCGCCTGCGCCGGGCTGGTGCTGGTGCCCAAGGCCGAGCCGGTGCTGCGGCAGATCAACTTTGTCGCGCTGGCGCCGCGCAAGGCGCTGGCGATCCTGGTCGGCGCCGACGGCTCGGTCGAAAACCGCGTGCTCGACTTGCCCGCCGATTTGCCCGCGACGGTGCTGATCGAGGCGGCGAACTATATCAACGCGCGGCTGTCGGGGCTGACGCTCAGCGCCGCCGCGGCGCAACTGGCGCGCGAGATCGCCGATGACCGCGCCGCGATCGACGCGCTGACCGCGACATTGGTCGACGCCGGGCTGGCATCATGGTCGGCCGACGGCGCCGCGCGGCCGGTGCTGATCGTGCGCGGCCAGGCGCATCTGCTCGATGACGGCGCCACCGACCTTGAACGCGTGCGGCTGCTGCTCGACGATATCGAAGGCAAGCAGGACCTCGTGCAGGTGCTCGAACTCGCGCAGAACGCCGCGGCGATGAAAATCTTCATCGGCGCCGAGAACAAGCTGTTCGCGCTTTCGGGTTCGAGCGTTATAGCCGCGCCGTATCGTGTCGGCGGCAGCGACTCGCAAGTGGTCGGCGTCATCGGCGTCATCGGCCCGACGCGGTTGAACTATGCCCGCATCGTTCCCATGGTGGATTACACCGCGAAAACATTGAGTAGGTTGATTGCATGAGTGACGAGATTTTGCCCGACAACGAGACTGGCGCGAGCGAGGCCGAAACCGGCCCGCCGAGCTTCGAGGATGCGCTGATTGCCGCGACCGAAGAGATTGCGTCGCTCAAGGATCGGCTGCTGCGCGCTTCGGCCGAAACCGAAAATGTCCGCCGCCGTTTGGAGCGCGAGAAGACCGACGCTTCGACCTATGCGGTGACGGGGTTTGCGCGCGACCTGCTCGGCGTTGCCGACAATCTGCGCCGTGCGGTGGCCGCATTGCCCGCCGATGGTTTCGACAATGTCCGCACCGGCATCGAAGCGACCGAGCGCGAGCTGCTCGCAGTGCTGGCGCGCAACGGCATCAGCAAGATTGAAACCGCCGGGCAGCCGCTCGATCCGCACAAGCACCAGGCGATGATCGAAGTCGAAAGCGACGAGCACACGCCGGGGCATATCGTCAGTGAATTGCAGACCGGGTATCTGATCAAGGACCGGCTGTTGCGCCCGTCGCTGGTCAGCGTTGCCAAGGCCAAGGCGGAAAGCTGAGGGCTTCGGTGCCGCGTCGGTTGCACTTGAGGCTACTGCGCGCGCCCTTAAATTACTTCCGTCATCCCGGCGAAGGCCGGGACCCATCGACATCCACGACAGCGCGATTGTTGCCGGTGATGGGTCCCGGCCTACGCCGGGATGACGGATGTTCTGGAGGTCAGGCCCAGTTGCCGAACGGTATCAGCCCGGCGACCGCCGTATTGGCGTCGCCGCATTCGCGCCGCCGGTAGGCATCCTCGACAATGCACGCTTGCTGTTCGATGCCGTAGCGCCCGAACGGCTTGCCGGGCACGAGGCGGTAGGTGTAGCGCGCCAGCGGGTAGCGCCGCAGCCACAGCCGGATGCCGCGCTGGCGCTGCCAGACATGCACCATTTCATGGACGAACAGCGCGCGCGCATGCAGCGGCGCGGCGCTGAAGTCGTCGCTCCAGGCATGGCCGTCGGGGTGGAACCAGATGTGGCCGTCGGGCGCCATCACCACCCACACCGGCTGCAGCAGCCAGAATTTGGCACGGCGCAACGTCACAGCGCGCGTATCGAGCGCGTCGCCGAACACCGAAGCGGCCAGCGCCACTTCGCCGGGCGTCAGCGGCCGCGCGTCGATTTGCGCCATGCGGCAGCCTAATGCGCGCTATGGCCCGTCGTGTCGCCGGTCGGTGCCGGATCACCCGCCGCGATGGTCTTGGCGTTGACGAGGACGGTGCCGGCCTTTTCGAAGCGCAGCGCCAGCGGCAGCGGGCTCCCCAGCTTGGCAGCGGGCATCAGCGTATAGAGCATGGCGTGGTTGCCGCCGGGCTTGAACGCGACATTGCCGCGCGCCGGAATGTCGACCCCGGCGATCGGCGTCATCTTCATCACGCCGCCCGTCATCGTCATCGTGTGCATTTCGGTGCGCGTCGCCAGCGGTGAGCTGACCTCGACCAGCCGGTCGGCGGTACCCATGCCCATCACGGTGAAATAGGCGGCGGCCGGGCGGCCGGCGACGGCGGGCAAGCGCACCCAGGCGTCGTGGATCATCGGTGCGGCGGCCTGCACGGGGGCGGCGAGCGCGGCGGTCATGGCAAGGCTGGCGAACAGGTGGCGCATGGCGGGCTCCTTTGATGTCGTTGCGCCGCGCTTAGCGTCCTGCACTGTCGCTGTCCATTGCGCGTCGCTGTCGCGCGCCGCGCGCGCTGCTGCCGCAGGCCGTGGCGGCGCCCGGCGGCAAGGAATCTCGCACGCCGGTGCTTGTAGCGCATTTTGGCGCTCCCTATATGCCCTCGCGTGACCGGGCACGGCGCTGCTTTCAAAGGGCGCGGTGCCGGTCTTTGCATTGATATCGCTTGTATGAGGATGAACATGGCTAAAGTAATCGGGATTGATCTGGGCACCACCAACAGCTGCGTTTCCGTGATGGAAGGCAGCCAGCCGAAGGTGATCGAAAACGCCGAAGGCGCGCGCACGACGCCGTCGCAGGTGGCATTTACCAAGGACGGCGAGCGTCTGGTCGGCCAGCCGGCCAAGCGCCAGGCGGTGACCAACCCCGAGAACACGATTTTCGCGGTCAAGCGCCTGATCGGCCGCAGCTTCACCGATCCGATGACGCAGAAGGACAAGGACCTTGTCCCCTACAAGATCGTCAAGGGGCCCAACGGTGACGCCTGGGTCCAGGCCGGTGGCGAAGACTATTCGCCGTCGCAGATTTCGGCGTTCATCCTGCAGAAGATGAAGGAAACCGCCGAAGCCTATCTCGGCGAAACCGTGACGCAGGCGGTCATCACCGTCCCCGCATATTTCAACGACGCACAGCGTCAGGCGACCAAGGACGCCGGCAAGATTGCCGGTCTCGAAGTCCTGCGCATCATCAACGAGCCGACCGCGGCCGCACTCGCTTATGGGCTCGACAAGGTCGGCGCCAAGACCATCGCGGTTTATGACCTTGGTGGCGGCACCTTCGACGTGTCGGTGCTCGAACTGGGCGACGGCGTTTTCGAAGTGAAGTCGACCTCGGGCGACACCTTCCTCGGCGGTGAAGATTTCGACGCCAAGGTCGTCGAATTCCTGGCGGAAGACTTCAAGAAGACCGAAGGCATCGACCTGCGCAAGGACAAGCTCGCGCTGCAGCGCCTCAAGGAAGCTGCCGAAAAGGCCAAGATCGAACTGTCGTCGAGCGCCTCGACCGAAGTCAACTTGCCGTTCATCACGGCGGACGCCAACGGCCCGAAGCACCTCGTCAAGACGGTCACCCGCACCGATCTCGAAAAGCTGGTGCTCGACCTCATCGAACGCACCCGCAAGCCGTGCCTCGATGCGATCAGCGAAGCCGGCGTCAAGAAGGAAGAGATCGACGAAGTCATTCTCGTCGGCGGCATGACGCGCATGCCGCGCGTCCGCGAATTCGTGAAGGCGCTGTTCGGCAAGGAACCCAACACGTCGGTCAACCCCGATGAAGTCGTTGCGATGGGCGCCGCCATTCAGGCTGGCGTGCTGCAGGGCGACGTCAAGGACGTGCTGCTGCTCGACGTGACACCGCTGTCGCTCGGCATCGAAACGCTGGGCGGCGTGTTCACCCGGATGATCGACCGCAACACGACGATCCCGACCAAGAAGTCGCAGACCTACTCGACCGCCGACGACAACCAGAACGCCGTGACGATCCGCGTCTTCCAGGGCGAGCGCGAAATGGCCGCCGACAACAAGATGCTCGGCCAGTTCGACCTCGTCGGCATTCCGCCGGCGCCGCGCGGCATGCCGCAGATCGAAGTGACGTTCGACATCGATGCCAACGGCCTCGTCGCGGTCAATGCCAAGGACAAGGGCACCGGCAAGGAACAGCAGATCCGCATCCAGCCGTCGGGTGGTCTGAGCCAAGCCGACATCGACCAGATGGTCAAGGACGCCGAAAAGTTCGCCGAAGACGACAAGAAGCGTCGTGCGGTGGCCGAAGCGCGCAACCAGGCCGACAGCCTCGTCCACTCGACCGAGCGCCAGCTCGTCGAGCACGGCGACAAGGTGACCCCCGAGGTCAAGGCCGAGATCGAAGCGGCGATTGCCGACCTGAAGGGCGTACTCGACGGCGGCGACGCCGACGCGCTGACCGCCAAGACGACGGCACTCGGCACCGTGGCGATGAAGCTGGGTGAAGCGGTCTATGCCGCCGAACAGGCCGCTGCCGCCTCGCCCGAGCCGGAAGCGCCCAAGGACGACAACGTCGTCGACGCGGAATTCTCCGAAGTCGAAGACGAAAAGAAGTAAGGCCAAAGAATGCCTCCGGCGGGCAGGGTCTGGACCCTGCACCCAATTGATGGATGCAGGGCTCAGCCCTGCCCGCGGGCGGCCCTTCTTTCA
>CALMPZ010000606.1 GCA_937871645.1 uncultured Polymorphobacter sp. | reverse complement strand
TTCGATCGCCGTCGCGCCGCTGCGATCGCCGCCCAGACGCTTTACCAATTTCAACATCGAACTGCTCCTGATCTCGACTTGCCCGGGCCGATGTGGCGCCGAGTCAGGGTTAATACGGCTGCTGGTTGGCGGGCTTTACCCGTGCGGTTGGCCGGGTTGATTTGCCCTTGCCGCCAGCTCGGCCGCGATGCGCGCCTGCTCGGCGGCGTTGATCGGCCAGCGCGACGCGATCAGCGCCGAAATTGCCAGCAGCACGCCGGGCGGCAAGGCGAACATTATGGTCAACCCCAGCAGCGCGTCGGGGGTGTTGGCGGTGGTCTTGGCCGCAACGAAGCCGATGGCATCGAGCGCCGGATAGGTCAGCCCGACGGCTGCGGCATAGCCGAGCTTGCTGACCGCGATCAGGGTTGCATAGAACAGCCCGGTCTTTTGCGTGCCGGTGCGCACGGTTTCGGCGTCCGACAGATCGGCGAGCATCGACCGCAGCAGCAGCGACGCGGCGGCGAACGGCGTGCCCGCCAGTGCCATCGCCGCTGCGGTCATCAGGAAGGTGCCCTGCGGCAGGAACAACAGGCTGGTCTGGAATGTCGCGTAGATCGCCAGCGCCGCGGTCAGCGCGACATGCTTCGACGTCCGCCCCGACAGCCAGATCCAGAACGGCGCCGCGGCCAGCCCGGCGATGAAATAGATCAGCAGCAACAGGCTGGCTTCGGCGGGCGAAAAGCCACGTGCCGCCTCGAAGAAGAATAGCAGCAATGCCCCGGCCATGCCGGCAGCGATGGCGGCGAGGAAATCGAGCAGCATGATCCGGCGCAGCAGCGGAATCGAAAAAATCGCGATCATGTCGCCAAGCTTGTGGGCATGGCTGTTGACGACGGTGCGTTCGGGCAGCAGCCGCACCATCGCGAAAGTCGCGACCGGCAAGGTCAGCAGCACCAGCCAGCCCATCGCGTGGATGCCGCTGCTGTGGTTGGGGTCCTCGACAAAGCGCGCCACCGTCGGCGGCACCATCAGCATCAGCAGCATGCCGATGATGTTGGCGATCTGCCACCAGCCGAACACCCGCGAGCGTTCGTGATAGTCGAGCGTCAAGGTCGACCCCCACGCCGTCTGCGCCAGCTGCAATGTCGAATAGCCGATATACATCACCAGCAACCCGGCAAACGCTCGCACCGGGGTAATCCCTGGCGTCGCCATGAAAACCAGCCAAATGCCGGCGAACATCATCAGCGCCGAACCGATGACCCACGGCCGGTAGCGCCCGAACCGCCCGTTGGTGCGGTCCATCGCATGCCCGAGGATCGGGTCGAGCGGCACGTCGATCAACCGGACGATCAGGAACAGCACCCCGACCACCGACAGGCTGAGGCCGAGCGGGCCGGCATAATAGGGCGGCAGATAAACGACGAACGGCAGACCGGCGGCGGCCAGCGGCAGGCTGACGCCCGAAAATGCCAGCAGCGATACCCGTTTGACCTTGCCTTCGGCAGGCACTTCGGAACTTGATGTTACGGACACAGGCGCACAACTCCCCAAGCAGCAAGGCCGCATTGGGCTACCGTGGCGAAACGCGCCGCCGTCGACAATGGGGATTCGCGGCCTGCGGCGATTTTGGTAGCCCGGCCACGACAATCCGGCCGGCTTGCGCGGGCATCCGATGGGCCTATGCTAGGCTGGCATTCACAAAGGGGAAAACGGTGTTCAAAATTGCTGCCGCGACGTTGCTGGCGCTTGGCCTGGCCATGCCGGCCGTGGCCGAAATCACTGCGATCCGCGCCGGCCGGGTCATCACCGATGCCGCGCAGCCGGCGCGCGGTGCCTCGACCATCCTTGTCGAAAACGGTCGCATCATCGAGATCAATGATGCAGCGGCGGCATTGCCCGCCGGTGCCAAGGTCATCGACCTGTCGGGCAAGACCGTCATGCCCGGGCTGATCGATGCGCACGTCCACCTGACCGGCACGCCCGACAGCCAGTTCTGGCAGGAAGCCGTCACCACCGACGAATACAGCGTCGCCGTCGGGCTGGCGAATGCCGCCACGACCTTGCGCGCCGGCTTCACCACCGTGCGCGATCTGGGGTCGGGACGGCTTTCGGGCTTTGCGGTGCGCGATGCGATTGCCAATGGCATCGCGACGGGGCCGCGCACGCTGGTGTCGGGGCCGGCGATATCGATCATCGGCGGCCACGGCGACGTGTCGGGCTACCGCCCCGAAGTCAACGCCGCGCTCGCCATGGGCAACACCTGCACCGGCGCCGAACAATGCGCCGCGCGCGTCCGCGAAGCCAGTCGCGCCGGTGTCGATGTCATCAAGATCACCGCCACCGGCGGCGTGCTCAGCCAGCAGGCGCGCGGGCTCGGCCAGCACTTCACCGACGCCGAAATGCGCGCCATCGTCACCACTGCGCACGGCCTCGGCCTCAAAGTCGCCGCACACGCCCACGGCGCGCGCGGCATCGAGGCCGCAGCCAACGCCGGTGTCGATTCGATCGAGCATGGCACCTTTGCCGATGCCGCCGCGATCCAGGCGATGGTCGCCAACAAGACCTGGTATGTCCCGACGCTGATGGCGATGGTCGGCATCGAGGAGCGGCTCGGCAAGGGCACCTATACCCCGGTGGTCGAAGCCAAGATCCGCGAAACGCTGGCGCAGCGCGGCAAGGCGCTGGCGGCCGCGATCAAGGCCGGGGTGCGCATCGCCTATGGCACCGACTCCGCCGTTTACGCCCACGGCCGCAACGGCGAGGAAGCCGCGCAGATGGTGAAATATGCCGGCATGAGCCCGCGTGCGGTGCTGGTGTCGGCGACCTCGGGCGCCGCCGAATTGCTCGGTGTTGCCGCCGAAACCGGCACGCTGGCGGTCGGCAAATCGGCCGACCTGATTGCCGTCGACGGCGATCCGTTCGCTGATGTCAGCGTTGTCGAGAAGCCGCGCTTCGTCATGGCCAAGGGCAAGGCCGTCGCGTTGCAATAGCCGTCAAACTGTTTTACCAAGCTGACACACTCAAGCCCTTCGGAGATGCCATGATCGTTCGTCTGACGCTTGCCGCGCTACTGCTCGGCACCGTGATTTCACCTGTTGCGCAAGCGGCCCCCGCCGCGCCGGCAGCCAAGCTCGAGACCACGCCCGCCGCCGCGCCGGCCCCAGCCACCCCGGCAGCGACGCTGCGCGCGCTGTTCGTCAAGAGCGACGAAGACGCGATGGCGCGCAACCCGGTGCAGGCGCTGTTCCGCGGCGATCCGCGCTACGCCGACCAGTTCGGCGACTATATCTCCGATGCCTACATCGCGCGCGAAAAGCAGGCGGCGATCGACGAGCTCGCGGCACTCGCGAGGATCGACCGCGCCAGCCTCAGCGCCAATGACCAGATCAGCTACGACGTATTCAAATGGCAGCGCACCACCGATTTGCGCGGGCTGCAGCCCGACATTCTGGCCGCCACCGTCGTCCGCCCGATCGACCATTTCAACGGCCTGCACATGTTCTACGCCGACATCGCATCGGGCGAGGGCATCGCGCCGTTCAAGACCGTCGCCGACTATGACAACAACCTCAAGCGCCTCGTCGGCTTCGACAAGTTCCTCGACGAAGCCATCGTACGTTTCCGCCAGGGCATGAAGTCGGGCGTCGTCCAGCCCAAGCTGGTGGTTGAAAACGTCATCGGCCAGCTCGACGGCCTGATCGCGCAGGGCGTCACCGGCTCGGTGTTCTACAAGCCGGTCACCAAGTTCCCCGAAGGCTTCAGCGAAACCGACAAGGTCCGCTTGAAGACCGAATATGCCGCCGCCGTCCAGAACGGCGTGCTGCCCGCCTACACCCGGCTGCGCGACTTCCTGAAGTCCGAATATCTGCCGGTGTCGCGCGCCAGCGTCGGCATTTCGCAGATGCCCGGCGGGCCGGCGCTGTACCAGTATCTGATCCAGTCGCAGACCACGACCGACATCACCCCCGAAGCGGTCCACGCGCTGGGCCTGTCCGAAGTCGCGCGCATTTCGGCCGGGATGGAAAAGGTCAAGGAAAGCGTCGGCTTCAAGGGCACGCTGCCTGAATTCTTCGTCGCGGTGCGCAAAGATACCAAGCAGCACCCGACCAGTGGTCAGGCGTTCGGCGACAGTTTCCGCGCCATCGGCAAACAGGTCGATACCAAGATCACGAC
>CALMPZ010000605.1 GCA_937871645.1 uncultured Polymorphobacter sp. | reverse complement strand
CGTTTCTCAGGGCGACGCCGCCATTCGTGCGCGCATCGCCGCGCTGCGGAACGCATGATGCGTGGTGCATTGCTATTGGCGCTGCTGCTGCCCGTTTTGCTGGGACTGCCCGCGTGCGGCCTCAAGGGGCCGCTCGAACCGGTGCCGCCGACGGCGATGCCGGTGGCGCAGCGCGGCCAGTCGTTGGCGCCGACGCCGGCGCAGATGCTCGTCGTGCCGGTGCAGGCGGCGCCGCAGCGCGTCGATGACCCCGTCAAGAAATCCGAAGAGCGGCCCGACGACCGCTTCAACCTGCCGCCGCAATAGCAATGGACCATTTCGAACCCAGGGACGGCGTCTTGCACGCCGAGGGCGTCGCGCTCGACAAGCTCGCGGCCGAAGTCGGCACGCCATTCTATTGCTATTCGACCGCGACGCTGGAACGACACTATCGCGTGTTTGTCGAAGCGTTGGCGCAGGTTGATTCGACCGAGCCACCGCTGGTCGCCTATGCAGTCAAGGCCAACCCCAACCTCAGCGTCATCGCGACGCTGGCGCGCGCCGGTGCCGGCGCCGATGTCGTGTCGGGCGGTGAAATGCGCCGCGCGCTGGCGGCAGGCGTGCCGGCGAACCGCATCGTGTTTTCGGGCGTCGGCAAGACCCGCGACGAGATGGCCGCGGCGCTGGCGGCGGGCATCTACCAGTTCAACGTCGAATCCGAAGAAGAGCTGGCGACGCTGGGTGCAGTAGCGAGCGCGTTGGGGCATGTCGCGCCGGTGGCGCTGCGCATCAACCCCGGTGTTGATGCGCTGACGCATGCCAAGATCTCGACCGGCAAGGACGAAAACAAGTTCGGCATCCCGCTGGCGCGCGCCGAGGCCGCCTATGCGTTGGCCGCGAAGACCCCCGGCATCCGCGCCATGGGCATCAGCGCCCACATCGGCAGCCAGCTGACGCAGCTGACACCGCTCGAAGCGACCTTCGCGCGACTGGGTGAGCTGGTCGCGCGGTTGCGCGCCGCCGGCCACAGCGTCGAACGCGTCGATCTCGGTGGCGGACTCGGTATTCCGTACAAGCGCGATGAACCCGCGCCGCCCAGCCCCGCTGATTACGGCGCGATGGTCGCCAAGGCGACGCGCGGCTGGAACGTCCGGCTGATGTTCGAACCCGGTCGAATGATTGTCGGTAACGCCGGCATCATGGTGACACGCGTCATCCTGACCAAGACCGGCGCTGCAAAGCGCTTCGTTGTCGTCGATGCGGCGATGAACGATCTGCTGCGCCCAGCGTTCTACAACGCCTGGCACGACATCCGTGCCGTTGCGCCGCGCGCTGGTGAAATGACCGCGACGGTGGTCGGGCCGATCTGCGAAACCGGCGACACCTTTGCCGAAGATCGCGTGCTGACGCCGCTGCAAGCCGGTGATCTGGTGGCGTTCATGACGGCGGGTGCGTACGGCGCGACGATGGCCTCGACCTATAATTCGCGGCCGCTGGTGCCCGAAGTGCTCGTCGATGGCGACAGCTATGCCGTTGTGCGGCCGCGTCTCGATATTGACGCATTGCTTGCGCTAGATGTGATTGCACCCTGGTTGAAACCACAAGCCAACGAGAGCTAACCGATGATCAAGCCTGTTCGCACAGCTGTTTTCCCGGTTGGCGGGATGGGGACGCGCTTCCTGCCCGCGACGAAGGTCGTGCCCAAGGAAATGCTCCCCGTCGTCGATCGGCCGCTGCTGCAGTACGCCGTCGATGAAGCGCTCGAAGCCGGCATCGAGAATTTCGTCTTCATCACCGCGCGCGGCAAGGGCGCGCTGGAGGACTATTTCGATATCGCCGGTGAGCTGGTCAACAGCCTGACCGCCAGCGGCAAGACCGCGATGCTGGCGACGCTCGACGGCACGCAGCTGGTGCCAGGTGCCATTTCGTATATCCGCCAGCAGGCACCGCTCGGACTCGGCCATGCCGTCTGGTGCGCGCGCAACATCG
>CALMPZ010000604.1 GCA_937871645.1 uncultured Polymorphobacter sp. | reverse complement strand
GTCCCTAAGTCTGCTCCATGCTTACCGTTGATGCCGCACTTGACCGCCTGACCCATTCGCTCGCTGCTGCCAAGCGGCTCGGTGCCGACAGCGCCGACGCCATTTACGTTGGCGACGGCTCAACCGGCATCGGCGTACGCATGGGCGTGCTCGAAGACATCGGCCGCTCCGAAGGTGAGGAAGTCGGGCTGCGGGTCTTCGTCGGCCAGCGCTCGGCCAGCGTTTCCAGTTCGGACCTGTCGGTCGACGCCTTGCAAGAAGCGGTCGAACGCGCCGTCGCCATGGCGCGCGAGGCACCCGAAGACGCCTATGCCGGACTTGCCCCCGCAGAGCTGCTGATGCACGAAACGCCGCGTGATCTCGATATCGATGACGGCGGCGAAATCTCGGCGGAAAAACTCAAGGACATGGCGCTCGCTGCCGAAGACGCTGCACGTGCTGTTGCCGGCGTCACCAACAGCGAAGGCGGCTCGGCCAGTTCGGGGCGCGCGGTCATGGCGCTTGCCACCTCGACGGGCTTTGCGCGCGGCTATCACGGCACCAGCTACGGCGTGTCCGCGAGCGTCATCGCCGGCGAAGGCACCGGCATGCAGCGCGACTATGCCTATCACAGCAGCCGCTTCGCGACCGATCTCGAAACCCCTGAAAGCATCGGGCTGCGCGCCGGCACGCGCGCGGTGCGCCGCCTGGGCCCGATCAAGCTCGATACCCAGTCGCTGCCGGTGGTGTTCGACCCGCGCGTCGGCGGCGGCATGTTGTCGGCGCTGATCGGCGCGATTACCGGCAGTTCGATTGCGCGCAAGACCAGCTTCCTGCTCGATGCGATGGGCACGCAGGTGTTCGCACCGGGTATCCGCATCATCGACCAGCCGCACCGGCTGCGCGGGCTGCGTTCGAAGCCGTTCGACGGCGAAGGTTTGCCGACCGCCGAACGCGCCATCATCGACGACGGCGTGCTCACCGGCTGGCTGATGGAGTCGGCTTCGGCGCGCCAGCTTGGACTCACCCCCACCGGTCATGCCGCGCGTGGCGTTTCGGGCCCGCCGGGTGCCGGCACCAGCAACCTCCACATGGCGGCGGGCAGCACCAGCCGTGCTGACATGATCGGTTCGATCAAATACGGGCTGTATGTCACCGAAATGATCGGCATGGGTGTCAACGGCCTGACCGGCGACTATAGCCGCGGCGCCAGCGGCTTCCTGATCGAAAACGGCGAACTCACCGTGCCGGTCGCCGAAGTCACCATCGCCGGCAATCTGAAGGACATGTTCCGCGCCATTGTCCCCGCCGACGACCTCGAGTTCCGCTACGCAACCAATGTCCCGACATTGCGTATCGACGGCATGACGCTGGCCGGTGCCTGACGCCCAGGCTGCCGACCGCGCGTTGCTCGTCGACGCGGCACGCACCGCCGGCGAACTCGCGGCCAGCCTGTTCGACCGCAATGTCCGAAGCTGGGACAAGTCGCCGGGCAACCCGGTGTCCGACGCCGACATCGCCGTCGACAGCTTCCTCAAGCGCCGATTGATTGAGGCCCGCCCTGATTATGGCTGGCTGTCCGAAGAGACCGCCGACGATGCCGCGCGCCGCGACCGCCGCCGCGTCTGGGTGGTCGACCCGATCGACGGCACGCGCGACTTCCTGCGCGGCCGCAGCGGCTGGGCGGTTTCGGTGGCACTGGTCGAGGACGGCGTCGCCGTGCTCGGCGCGCTGGCAGCCCCCATCCGCGGGCAGTTGTTTGTCGCTACGCGCGGCGCCGGTGCGACGCTCAACAATGCGCCGATCGCGGTTTCGGGGCGCAGCGCGCTCGCCGGCCTATCGATGCCGATCGACCCGCAAGGGCTGTTGGCGCCGTTCTGGCCCGAGCCCTGGGATGCCGTCGCGGTCGAAAAGCCCAACAGTCTCGCGCTGCGCATCGCCAAGGTCGCCAGCGGCGAAGCCGATGCCTTTCTTGAAGGCCGCAGCATTTCCGAATGGGATATCGCCGCCGCCGCGCTGCTGCTCACCGAAGCCGGCGGCACTGTCAGCGACCGCAACGGTGCCGCGTTGGCGTTCAACCGCGCCAGCCCGACGGTGCATGGGCTGGTGGCCGCGACGCCGGCACTGCATGCCGAAGTGGCGCGGCGACTGGGGGCCGGGATTGCGGCGCTGTCGGCGGTGCGGCGCGAGGCACTGAACCGCTAGGCAGTTGCGCCCGCGGTTGCCGCGCCTGGCTTGGCGCGCCGCCGCATGACTGTCCCGATCACGCCAAAGCCGGCAATCATCATCGCCCACGTCCCGGGCTCGGGGACCGGCGCGAAATCACGGCCATACGGCGTCAAGAGCACCGATTCGACGCCACCGGGCACGCTGGCATAGCGCCAGCCCAGAATGGTGCCGTCATTGTAGATGCCGCTGACGCCGTTGATCGGGGCGCCGTCGATCCACGAATTCAACGTGAAGCTGCGTCCGGCGTACGGATCATACAGGAACAACCCGAATCCGTCGTAGCCGATGACCTGCCCATTGTCGTTGAGCGCAAACGCCGACGACGGGCGTTGATTGACGTCGCGCAGCACGCCATTTTCGAGCACCGCCGCGACAGTCTGACCCGCCGCATTACGGTAATAGCCTGCGATCTGCTGGTTGTTGTTGATTTGGCCGGGCTCGAACCCCTGAAAATTGCTGCCATTAAACGCCGTGTAAACGCCGTTGACGTACATCCAATATGCCGAGCCGAGCAGGAAACGCCCGGTGGCGTCGCCAAGATCATTCAGCGAAAACACCCCGCCGCCAGGAAGGCCGGGCAAGGGCGTGAAGACGCCGTTTTGGTAATAGAAACCTACACCGCGGCTCAGCGTGACCACCGGAGGGTTGCGCGCCGCACCGCCAACGACACCGGCGTTGTTGATATCAAAGACCTGCAGATCGGGGAAACCTGGATACTGCAGCTCGGTCCAGCCGCTGTCGCCGGCGGCGCGGATGAAGCCGTGGTCGCGGCTGTTGATCGTGACCGCAATCATGGTGCCGAGGTCATTGATTCCGCGCGCGAAATCGGCACCGGGCAGCAGCGTCACCGACCCGCCGGCAAAGGCCGCAGCCATCGATCCGCCACTGCTATCGGTGAAGCTGCCGACAATCGTGCCGGCGCTATTGCGGTCGCTGCCGAAGAAGCCGAAGGGCAGCACCGTTTGGGCATAATGCTGGATCGCCGAAGCGGAGGTCGCCCAAGTCAGGGCAATGGCAAAAGCGAATCTTTTCATATTAGACCTCCTATTGCTCAATCATTGATATCAAATTTCAGCGGGGTCAGGTCAAGAAATCTAGGCGCGCGGTGGGATCCGCAATCGCGCAAGTTCGATCTTCGGGCAGCGGTTCATCACCACCTTGAGCCCGGCGGCTTCGGCGACGGCAGCCGGCGGATCGTTGATGACGCCAAGCTGCATCCAGATGGCGCGTGCACCTGCCTTGATGGCATCGTTGACAATCGCCGGCACCTCCTCCGAACGGCGGAAGATGTCGACGATGTCGATGCGCTCTTCGATGCCGGCGATATCGGCCACCACGCGGACGCCGTGGATGGTCTTGCCCGCAAGGTTGGGATTGACCGGTATCACGCGGTAGCCCCAGTCGAGCAGCACGCCCATCACCTCATGGCTGTCGCGTTCGGGGCGGTTCGAAGCCCCGACCAGCGCGATGGTGCGCGCACCTTCGAGCAACGCCCGGATATCGGCATCGGCGGTCAGTGGCATCGGTTCAGACCAACTGCGCCGCGACTTGCGTCGCGAGTTTGGTGAAGGCTTCGGCCTGCGGACTTTCGCCGGCAGCAGGCGGCGTGCCGGCGTCGGACGCAGCGCGAATGCTCGCATGCAGCGGGATGGCGCCGAGGAAAGGCACGCCCATTTCGGCGGCGGCGGTTTCGGCACCGCCATGGCCGAAGATGTCGCTCTGCGCGCCGCACTTGGGGCACAGGAAATAGCTCATGTTCTCGACGATGCCGAGCACCGGCACATTCACCTGCCCGAACATCGCGATGGCGCGGCGCGCGTCGATCAGCGCAAGGTCCTGCGGTGTCGAGACGATGATGGCACCATCGGGCTTGAGCTTTTGCGCCATCGTCAGCTGGATGTCGCCGGTGCCCGGCGGCAGGTCGATGACCAACACGTCAAGCACGCCCCAGTCGGCCTGTTCGACCATCTGCATCATCGCCGATGACGCCATCGGACCGCGCCAGATGATCGCCTTGCCGGGGTCGGTCATCATCGCCATCGACAGCAGCTTGATCCCTTGCGCGCTGACCGGTTGGATGCGCTTTTCGACCAGTTGCGCGCGCGCCGTGATGCCGAACAGTGTCGCCACCGACGGGCCGTAGATGTCGGCATCGAGCAGCCCGACCGCGAGGCCCTGGCGCGCCAGCGCGACCGCGAGATTGGCAGCTATGGTCGATTTGCCGACGCCGCCCTTGCCACTGGCGACCGCTATGATGCGCCGAATGCCGGGCACCATGCCCGTCGTTGCCGCAACCGCACCAGCGGGGGCATTGCCCTTTTCAGCGGTCAGGATCAATCGCACGTCGCTAACCCCGGCAAGGCGGCGCAAGGCCACTTCGATTTCGGCGCGCAGGCGCTCGGCATCGGCGTTCGCGAGACCATCGAGCCCGAGCACCAGACCGATGGTCGAGCCGCCTTTACCGTC
>CALMPZ010000603.1 GCA_937871645.1 uncultured Polymorphobacter sp. | reverse complement strand
CGACCGGGCAGCGATCACCGCCGAGATGGAGCGCATCGCCAGCGAGCGCGAAGCCTCGCAGCCGCTGCGCTCGCGCACAGGCGGCTCGACCTTCAAGAACCCGCCCGGCCACAAGGCGTGGCAGCTCGTCGATGCCGCAGGCTGCCGCGGGCTGACGATCGGCGGCGCGCAGGTTTCCGAAAAGCACACCAACTTCCTGCTCAACACCGGCAAGGCGAGCAGCGCCGATATCGAGGCGCTGGGCGAGGAAGTCCGCGCCCGCGTCAAGGCGCAGTCGGGCATCGAACTTGAGTGGGAAATCCAGCGCATCGGGGTCAAGTCATGAGTGCAGCCGCCAACCCCGCCGCGCTGCATGTCGCCGTGCTGATGGGCGGCTGGTCGAACGAGCGTCAGGTATCGCTGACTTCGGGTGCCGGCATCGCTGCCGCGCTGCGCCGCATCGGCCACCGCGTCACCGAAATCGACATGGACCGCGATGTCGCGCTGCGGCTGCGCGAAGCTGCACCCGATGTCGTGTTCAATGCGCTCCACGGCACGCCGGGCGAAGACGGCACGGTGCAGGGCATGCTCGATCTGATGGGCATCAAATACACCCATTCGGGGCTGACCGCCTCGGCGATTGCCATCGACAAGCAGCTCACCAAGGCGATCCTGGCGCCGCACGGCATCCGCATGCCCGGCGGCCATGTCGTCAAATCAGCGTCGCTGCACGACAGCGATCCGCTGCCGCGTCCCTATGTCCTGAAGCCCGTCAACGAAGGCTCGTCGGTGGGCGTCGCCATCGTCACCAACGCGTCGAACTATGGCAACCCGATCGCGCGCGACGCCGCCGGCCCGTGGCAGCGGTTCGACGAGCTGCTCGCCGAGCCATTCATCGCCGGCAAGGAGCTGACCGTCGCCGTGCTCGACGGTGAAGCACTGGCGGTGACCGAGCTAATGCCGACGCAGGGCTTTTACGATTATGACGCTAAGTACACCGATGGCCTGACCGTCCACCAATGCCCTGCCGACCTGCCCGCCGAGGTGACGCGTGCGGCGATGGACATGGCGCTCGCCGCACATCAAGCGCTCGGCTGCCGCGGCGCGACGCGCTCGGATTTCCGCTACGATCCCGATCAGGGGCTGGCGGGGCTCTACCTGCTCGAAGTCAACACCCAGCCGGGGATGACGCCGCTCAGCCTGGTCCCCGAACAGGCGAAATATCGCGGCATCGATTATGACGCGCTAGTGGCGCGCATCGTGGCGAGCGCGCTTGCATGAGC
>CALMPZ010000602.1 GCA_937871645.1 uncultured Polymorphobacter sp. | reverse complement strand
CGCTTTTCAGCCCGGCGCGCTCGCCTCGCCAAGCTTCTTCTCCCCTCCCGGAACGGGAGGGGCCGGGGGTGGGAACGCCTTTGCCGCCACGCGCAACGAATGGCCCGGCAGCTACGCCGTCGCCGAAGCCCAGCCCGGCCATTTCGCCCCGCCGCAAGCCCGCGCCGAAGCCGCTGTAAATTTTCCAATGGGCGACTTCCCCGCCAGCGGCTTCCCGCTCGGCGTTGCGCGCGGGCAGGTCGCGGGCACCTACATTGTCGCCGAAACCAGCGACGGCCTCATCCTCGTCGACCAGCACGCCGCGCATGAGCGGCTGGTGATGGAACGCATGAAGCGCGCGCTCGCCGGTGGCACGGCGGCCAGCCAGGCGCTGCTGTTGCCGCAAGTCGTCGAGCTTGACGAAATCGCCGCCGACCGTGTCGCGGCGCGCGTCGAAGAATTCGCCGTGCTCGGGCTCGAAGTCGAACGCTTCGGGCCGCGCGCGGTGCTGGTGCGTGCCACGCCGGCGCTGCTCGGCGCGACCGATGCGGTGGCACTGGTCCGCGACCTTGCCGATGACCTCGCGGCGTTCGACGCTGCCCACAGCCTGACGGAACGGCTCGACGCGGTCGTCGGGACGATGGCGTGCCACGGCAGCGTGCGCGCGGGGCGGTCGCTGTCGGTCGCCGAAATGAACGCGCTGCTCCGCGAAATGGAAGTCACGCCGCATTCGGGTCAATGCAACCACGGCCGCCCGACCTGGGTCAAGCTGGCGAAGGGCGATCTCGAAAAACTGTTCGGGCGGCGCTGATGCGACTGGTGTTCGTCTATAATGCCAACGCCGGGCTGGTCGCCGGCATGCTCGATTCGGTCCACAAGGTCGTGTCGCCCGCGACCTATCCGTGCAGCCTGTGCGCGGTGACCTACGGGTTGGTGGCGATGGACCGGCGCTGGCGCGACTGGCTGCGCGGTTTGCCGATGCCGGTCGAATTTTACCACCGCCCCGATTTCCGCGCGGCATTCCCCGCTGCTGCGGCGTGGCCGTTGCCGCTGGTCGCACTCGACCGCGCCGGCAGCCTCGAAGTGCTGCTCGGCGCGGCCGAACTCGATGCGGTTGCCGATGTCGGCGCGCTGATTGCCGCGCTCGAAGCGCGGCTGCCGGCTTAGCCTGCGGCCTCCAAACCATCGAGCGCCGAGCGGCCGCGCTTGACCATCAGCTTGTTGAGCGCGTTGACATAGGCGCGCGCGCTGGCGACCATCGTGTCGACATCGGCGCCGGTGCCGCGCACGGTGCGGCCATCTTCCGCCAGCATCACCGAGACTTCGGCCTGCGCATCGGTGCCGGCGGTGACGGCATGGACCTGATAGAGCTGCAGCACCGCGCCGTCGTGCGGCACGAGCTTGCGGATCGCGTTGAACAGCGCATCGACGGGGCCGTTGCCGCGCACCGCCGCAGTGTGTTCGACGCCGTCGATGGCGAGCGTCAGGATGGCGCGCTGCGGGCCGTTCGAGCCGCAATAGATCTCGACTTCGACGACCTGGATGGCGTCATGGCCGCGCAGCACTTCGTCATCGACGAGCGCGACGATGTCCTCGTCCCAGATCGTCTTTTTGGCGTCGGCCAGATCCTTGAAGCGCTTGAAGGCGTCGCCGAATTCATTGTCGGACAGCTTGTAGCCCAGTTCGTCGAGCTTCTGGCGGAACGCCGCACGCCCTGAATGCTTGCCGAGCACGAGGTTGGTCGCGACCTGGCCGACTATGTCGGGGGTCATGATTCCATAGGTGCCCGCGTCCTTAATCATGTCGTCCAGATGAACGCCACTTGCGTGCGCGAAGGCGTTGGCGCCGACGATCGCCTTGTTGGCCTGCACCGCCATGCCGGTGATGCCGCTGACAAGGCGGCTGGCGCGGGTGATTTCGGTGCTGACGACATTGGTGCGGAACGGCAGCACATCGCCGCGCACCTTGATGGCCATGGCGATTTCCTCGACCGCGGCGTTGCCGGCGCGTTCGCCGATGCCGTTGATCGTCGATTCGACCTGCCGCGCGCCGCCCATGATTGCCGCCAGCGTGTTGGCGACGGCGAGGCCGAGGTCATTGTGGCAATGCGTCGAGAACACCGCCTTGTCGGCGTTGGGCACGCGCTTGATGACATCGCGGAACATCGCGCCATAGGTTTCGGGGGTCGCATAGCCGACGGTGTCGGGCAGGTTGATCGTGCTGGCACCTGCGGCAATCGCGATTTCCACCGCGCGACACAGGAAGTCGGGGTCGGTGCGCGTCGCGTCTTCGGCCGACCATTCGATATCGGCACACAGGTTGCGCGCGTGGCTGACGCTGGTGCGGATCGCCTCCAAAGTCTGCTCGGGCGTCAGGTTGAGCTTGACGCGCATGTGCAGCGGCGAGGTGGCGATGAAGGTGTGGATGCGCGGTTGTTTGGCGTGGCGGACGGCCGCCCAGGCGCGGTCGATATCGCCCAGCG
The DNA here is from genome assembly GCA_937871645.1 of uncultured Polymorphobacter sp. Taxonomy (GTDB): domain Bacteria; phylum Pseudomonadota; class Alphaproteobacteria; order Sphingomonadales; family Sphingomonadaceae; genus Polymorphobacter_A. The sequence goes on along the minus strand of CALMPZ010000602.1, from coordinate 1,047 downwards.
CAGCGCGCGCCAGGCTGGCGACGACGGCGGTTTCGCATTGCCTGGCAACCGCAGTGACGGCTTCGAAATCGCCTTCGGAGGCGATGGCGAAGCCGGCTTCGATGATGTCGACGCCGAGCGCTTCCAATTGTGCGGCAACGCGCAACTTTTCTTCGAGGTTCATCGAGCAGCCGGGGGACTGTTCGCCGTCGCGCAACGTGGTGTCAAAAATTCGGATGGTATCGGTCATGGCATGTGCCTCAAGATTCGGGTTCGCTGTTTCGGGGTGTCTTGTCCCTTAAGCGCATGTCCATCGCGGCCCGTTGGGGGCGAACAGAAACGACGCGCCTAAGGGCGCGTAAGTCGAAGCAGGGCGCAAAGTGCGCGGGGCTGACCGCTGTTCATGGGCTGACCGTAACGCAAAGCGGCGCGGGCTGTCCAGTGTTTACACAGGGCAATGTGGTCAGTCTTTACGGGTGTCAGCTATTTGAATATATACGTAGCAGTTGCTACAATCCGGCCAGCCCGTCGAAAATCAGCTTGGCGCCGACGAGAACCATCAGCGCATAGATGATGTTGATGAAGCGTTCGCTGGGCACGCGGCGCACCAGCCAGACGCCCGCCAGCGTCGAGCCGATCGCCACCGGTAGCAACCACGCCGCCACCGTCAGATTGGCGCGGTCGAACTGCCCGAGCGCGACATACGCCGGCACCTTGACCCAGTTGATCGCCGCAAAGAAGATCGCGCTGGTGCCGATGAAATGGTCGCGGTCGAGGCGTTGGCGCATTGCATAAAGCTGGAACGGCGGCCCACCGGCGTGCGCGACCATGCTGGTAAACCCCGCCGCAACGCCGCACACCGCACCGTAAAGCTTCCCCGGTATCGGCCCGTGCGGGACACCGGTGGCGCGGTGCTGCCACGCCTTGGCCAGCCGCGAGGCGCCGAACACCACCGAAATCAGCCCGACCAGCAGTTCGACCGCGCCGACAGCTTCCCGCGCTCGTTCGCGCTGATCGCGGCGCTCGTGCTGCAGATGATCCAGGCCTCGACGCCGGCGTTCGGCAAGT
>CALMPZ010000601.1 GCA_937871645.1 uncultured Polymorphobacter sp. | reverse complement strand
GTTGGTGAAGGCGCCGGTGTAGGTGGCGGGGTTCGAGCGCGGGGTGCGGCCGATCGGCGACTGGTCGATGTCGATGACCTTGTCGAGGTGTTGCAGCCCCTCCACGGAATCATGCGCGCCGGCGAGCAGGCGGGCGCCGTTGAGTTCGCGCGCCGCGGCGGCGTAGAGCGTATCGATAGTGAAGGTCGATTTGCCGCTGCCCGACACGCCGGTGATGCAGGTGAAGGTGCCGAGCGGGATGCTGGCGGTGACGTTCTGCAAATTGTTCGAGCGCGCGCCCTTGACGGTCAGTTTCTTGCCGCTGCCCTTGCGGCGGATGAGCGGGACGGGGACGGCGCGGCGGCCCGACAGGTAATCGCCGGTGACGCTGCCGGGCGTGGCGATGATGTCGGCGACCGAGCCTTGCGCCACGACATGGCCGCCGTGGACGCCGGCGCCGGGGCCCATGTCGACGACGTAATCGGCGGCGCGGATGGCGTCTTCGTCATGTTCGACGACGAGCACGGTGTTGCCGAGGTCGCGCAGGCGTTTGAGGGTGAGGAGGAGGCGGTCGTTGTCGCGTTGATGCAGCCCGATGCTGGGTTCGTCGAGCACATAGAGCACGCCCGACAGGCCCGAGCCGATTTGCGAGGCGAGGCGGATGCGCTGGCTTTCGCCGCCCGACAGCGTGCCCGATTTGCGATCAAGGTTGAGGTATTCGAGGCCGACATTGTTGAGGAAGCCGAGGCGTTCGACGATTTCCTTGAGGACGCGCTCGCCGATCTGGCGTTCCTTGGGGGTGAGCTTTTCGGCGAGGTCGCGGGCCCAGGGGTAGGCCTGTGATACCGGGCGGCGGACGGCGTCGGCGATGGTCTCGCCGGCGATCTTGACGGCGAGGGCTTCGGGCTTGAGGCGGTCGCCGTGGCAGGTTTCGCAGGGGGCCGACGACTGGTAGCGGCTGAGTTCCTCGCGCATCCAGGCGGATTCGGTGGCGCGGAAGCGCTTGTCGAGGTTGGCGATGACGCCGTCGAAGGCCTTGATGACGTCGTACGATTTGCGGCCGTCGGTGAAGGTCAGCGGGATGGCCTTGCCGCCCGTGCCGTGGAGGATGGCGTGCTGTTGTTCCGCCGTGAGGTCGCGCCACGCGGTTTTGAGGCTGAAATCATAGGCGCGGCCGACGCTGGCGAGCACCTGCATATAATAGGGCGAGGGCGGGTTGGATTTGGCCCAGGGCATGACGGCGCCTTGGGCGATGGTCAGCGATTCGTTGGGGACGATGAGCGCGGGGTCGAAATAGAGCTTGTCGCCGAGGCCGTCGCAGGCGGGGCAGGCGCCTTGCGGGGCGTTGAAGGAGAACAGGCGCGGTTCGATTTCGGCGATGGTGAAGCCGGAGACGGGGCAGGCGAATTTTTCGGAGAAGGTGATGCGTTCGGGTTCTTGGGCGGGGGCGGTGGCTTGTGCGGCTTTACCCCTCACCCCGCTCGGCTGCGCCGAGTCGCCCTCTCCCGCAAGGGGAGAGGGGGCTACATCGGCGAATTCGGCGATGGCGATGCCTTCGGCGAGTTTGAGCGCGGCTTCGAAGCTTTCGGCGAGGCGGCCGCCGAGGCCTTCCTTGACGACGA
>CALMPZ010000600.1 GCA_937871645.1 uncultured Polymorphobacter sp. | reverse complement strand
TCATCGACGGTTTCGCCGGTGTCGAGCACCGCGCCGACCTTGCGCCACTGCCACAGCTGCGTGCGGCTGATTTCGGCGGTGGCGGCGTCTTCCATCATGTTGTGCAGCGGGGCCGCACCGACGCCGCGCAGCCAGCTGGCGATATAGGCGATACCGACATTGACGTTCATCGACAGCCCGGCGAGCGTCTTCGGGCCGGCGGGTGCGGTCGTCAGTTCCTCGGCGGTTACCTTGCCTTCGGGAATCTTCGACAGCTGGTTCGGGCCGGGCATGACGCGGTCGAACACTTCCATCGCCACGCCGACGAGGCCGGGGTGCGCGACCCAGGTGCCGTCGCAGCCGTCGTTGGCTTCGCGCTCCTTGTCGGCGCGGACCGCGGCAAAGGCCTTCTCATTCGCCGCTTCGTCGTTCTTGACCGGGATGAACGCGCTCATCCCGCCCATCGCGTGCGCGCCGCGCTTGTGGCAGGTGCGGATGACGTGCAGCGCATAGGCGCGCATGAACGGCACCGTCATGTTGACCGCGGCGCGGTCGGGCAGCACGTGGTTCGCGTCATTGCGGAAGGTCTTGATATAGCTGAAGATATAGTCCCAGCGGCCGCAGTTGAGCGCGGCGATATGGTCGCGCAGTTCGTACAGGATCTCGTCCGCCATGAACGCGCCGGGTAGCGTTTCGATGAGCACCGTCGCCTTGATCGTGCCGACCGGCAGCCCGAGCACCGACTGCGCGAACACGAAGACGTTGTTCCACAGCCGCGCTTCGAGATAATGCTCGATCTTCGGCAGATAGAAATACGGCCCCGAGCCCTTGGCAATCAGCGCCTTGGCATTGTGGAAGAAATACAGCCCGAAATCGAACAGCGAGCCCGACACCGGCTTGCCGTCAACGACCATATGCGCTTCGGGCAGGTGCCAGCCGCGCGGGCGGGCAATCAGCGTCGCGATGGTGTCGTTGAGCTTGTAGGTCTTGCCCTTGTCCTCAAGGCTGATCGAACCGTTCGCGGCGTCGCGCAGGTTGATCTGGCCTTCGACCATGATGTCCCAGGCCGGGGTCGAAGCGTCCTCGAAGCAGGCCATATAGCATTTGGCGCCCGAATTGAGCGCGTTGATGACCATCTTGCGGTCGACCGGTCCGGTGATTTCGACGCGGCGGTCCTGCAGATCGGCGGGTGACCCTGCGACTTTCCAGTCACCGAGCCGCACCGCCGAGGTTTCCGGCGGGAAATCAATGGAGTTGCCGGCGTCATACCATTTCTGGCGATTCTGGCGCGCGCCGAGCAACGCCTGGCGCGTCGGCTCATACAGGCGGTGCAGATTGGCGACGAACAGCAGCGCTTCGTCGGTCAGAATCGTTTCATAGCCCGGCTTCATCGCGCCGGTAATCGTCACGCCTGCAACTGCCACAAGTGTCTCCTTCAACCTTCAAACCGAAACGGGGTAACCCCGCGTGAACGTTCGTCGAACCGCAACCGCGTGCCCGCCGGGGCAATGCTGCGCTGCCGGCAACCGGTACGCGCACACGCCGCGCAACCAAGACCGATCGGCACGGCAGGCGTGGTATCGAGTTCAAGCCCGTGCGCATAGACCAGCGCGCGCGCATGCGCCAGTTCACATCCAAGCGCGATGACAAATTCCGGCCGCGTCGACCCGAACGGCATCGCGAAAGTCCGCACGGTCCGGGCAATCGTCAGGAAACGCCCGCCGTCTTCGGTTTCGACAACCTGACGCACGATGGCGCCGGGCCGGTCGAACGCGGTGTGGACCGCCCATAGCGGGCAGCCGCCGCCGTGCTGCGCCAGCGGCGTGTTGAATGCCGACAGCCGCTTCGAGACATTGCCGGCACGGTCGAGCCGCATCAGGA
>CALMPZ010000599.1 GCA_937871645.1 uncultured Polymorphobacter sp. | reverse complement strand
CCGCCAATGACGATGTTGGTCGCGTCATAATTGGGATAGCCCCAGGCATTGAAGCGCTCGATCTGCGTCGGCGATTCCATGTGCGCGATGCCGACAGCGATGCCGAGCGTGTCATCCATGAACTGGTCGACATACAGGCCCGACAGGCGGTAGCCGGTGTCCTTCGACCCCGAATTGAGCTTGCCCAGCGACAGCCATTCACCGCGCGCGTTCACCGCGATCGCCTGCTTGCCATACTCGAGCGGACGGATGGTCCGCAGGTCGACGGTGCCCGACATGCCGGCGCCGACGAGCGCGGCCGACGGCGTCTTGTAGATGACGACCTGGCTGATCAGTTCCGATGGGAACTGATCATATTCGACGCCGCGGTTGTCACCGACGGTGGTCTGTTCGCGGCCGTTGAGCAGCGTGGTCGAAAAGTCGGGGCCGAAGCCGCGGATCGAGATCGACTGCGAGCGGCCATCGACGCGCTGCGCGGTCACACCAGGGAGGCGAGCGATCGAGTCGGCGATGCTGTTGTCGGGGAGCTTGCCGATGTCTTCGGACGAAATCGATTCGGTGATCTGGTTCGACAGGCGCTTTTCGGTGATCGATGCGGCAATCGCCGACCGCAGACCGCTGACGACGATGTCGCCGGGGTTTTCCTCGGCGACCTTTTCCGACGCGGTGGCGACATTGGGGGTCAGCGACGGATCGGTGCCGACCTGTGCAAACGCCGGTTCGCTGCCCAGCACGAACAGCAACGATGCCGCGATGGCGCCGGTGCTGGCATTCAACGAAAAGCGTGCGGAACCGCGCGCGCCGAAGCGGCTGCCTGAATTGATCATGTGTCACTCCCCATGTTCGGTCGCCGCGTCCTGATCGCGCTGGAAACCGCCTGATTACGCCAAAACTCTCGCTGAAATTCGAATTTCAAACGATTGCATGAATCTATTATGGCTTTCCGCGCCAAAGCCAAGCCGATTGAATACGTATTCAAAAATGCAGTGCAATCGGTTGCATCTACGCCACACCCCTGCTGCGTTGCGGGTGGCATGGCAGGCAAATTGGGCTAAGGTTCAGCCGCGCAACAACAATTCGCAGGCAACATGACGGTTTTCAGCTTCAACAACGCCATTGTCCGCACCCCCGCACGCTCGGTGATCAACGGGCTGCGCGCCGGCGAACACGCCGGACCCAGCGCCGATGGCGTTGCCGCCGAACATGCTGCCTATATCCTGGCGCTGGCGCACCCCGGACCGCACGCGACCACTTTG
>CALMPZ010000598.1 GCA_937871645.1 uncultured Polymorphobacter sp. | reverse complement strand
GCGGGCGCCGACGCGTGCAGCACGCCATCGACTTCGGTCAGCGCGACCTGGTCATCGGCAATCAGCAGCGCACCGCGATCAATCAGTCGCAACGCCAGATCGGACTTGCCGCTGCCCGGCGGGCCGATCAGCAGCACCGCCTGCCCGTTGATGGATATGGCGGTGGCGTGGAGCAGCGTGGGTGTGGTCATGGCCGCTCAAAACCGCAGCGTCGGCGCACCCGACTTGCTTCCTTTGGTCCTCCCCGCCTTCGGGGAGGATCAAGAGAGGCCGAGGGGCTTGCGCTCATGCCGGCGGCAAAGTCACGGTAAACCGCGCGCCGTCGACCTTGCCGTCGACGATGCGGTTTTCGACCGCAATGCTACCGTCATGCGCTTCGGCGATGGTGCGCGCGATGGCGAGGCCGAGGCCGGAGTGGCGGCCGAAATCCTCGCCTTCGGGGCGTTCGGAATAGAAGCGCCGGAAAATGTCTTCCTGGTTTTCGGGCGGCACGCCGGGGCCGTGGTCATCGACGGTCAGGATGACATTGCGGTCGCGGCCGCGCGCTACCGATATGGTGACGGTGCCGCCGGCGGGCGAGAACGACACGGCATTGTCGATGAGGTTACGCACGACTTGCGCCAGCCGCGCCGGCTCGCCGTTGATCCAATAGGGGGCACCATCGACGGCGGCTGCGAGCTGCACGCCGCGCGGCAGGCCGGCGGTCTGGTGCAGGCGCACCAGCGTGGTTGCGAGCGCGCCGAGATCGAGGCGTTCGAAGCGGCTGCGTGACAGTTCGGCGTCGAGCCGCGAGGCATCGGCGATATCGGTAATCAGCCGGTCGATGCGGCCGACGTCATCGCGCACGACTTCGAGCAGCTGGCGCTTCAGATCGGGGTTGTCGACGACTTCGAAGGTATCGACGGCGCTGCGCAGGCTGGCGAGCGGATTCTTGAGTTCGTGCGCGACGTCCGCCGCGAACGCTTCGGTGGCGTCGATGCGGTCGCGCAGCGCCAAGGTCATGTCCGACAGCGCGCGGGCGAGCTGGCCGATTTCGTCGCGGCGGGTGGCAAAGCGCGGCACCGTGACATCGCGCGAGCGGCCGAGCCGGACGCGCTGCGCCGCGACCGCCAGCCGGCGCAATGGGCGCACGATGGTGCTGGCGAGGAAGCTCGACAGCATCAGGCTGAGCGCCAGCACGCCGAGGAAGATCAGGAACGAGGTCAGCCGCTCTTCGCGCACGCCGTCGGTGATGTCGCGGGTGTCGGCGGTCAGCTGCAGCGCTGCGAACGGTGCTGTCGCGGCATCGGTGCGGATGGGGGCGGCGGTGCTGATGATGACGGTGCGGTCGGGGGCGCGGCGCAGCGCGTCGGCGGGCGCGCCTTGCGCCGCCATGACGACTTCTCTCCACGCCGCGCGGTCGTCGATTTTGGGCACGACATAGGGCGGCAGCGGTTTGGCCGAGCCGAACTTTTCGACGCCGCGATCGAGGAAGCGCGCGATGTCGCGGCGGAACGGCTCGGTCGCCGGATCGCGCAACGTGAAGCTTGGCGGATTGTCCGCCCAGCTGTCGGCAATCAACTGCCCGCCCCGGTCGTAGACCTTGAGCCGCGCGCTCTTCATCGCGCCGTAACGGGTGACCAGTTCGGGAAGGCGCGCCGGTTCGGTTTCGGCGAGGAAACTGGCGACGAGTTGCGCCTGCAATTGCAGCTCGCCGCGACGCTGGTCGATCAGCCGTTCGCGGAACGAATCGAGGTAGAGAATGCCGCCCGCCAGCACGAGCAGCGCGAAGACATTGACCGCCAGAATGCGCGGCACAAGGCTGTAGCGGGTGCTCCAGGCGCGCGGGTTGCTCATCGCTGGCGATAATGATGGCGGAAAGGCACCGTCATTCCTCGTTGAAGCGGTAGCCGACGCCGTACAGCGTTTCGATCGCCTTGAATTCGGGATCGACGACGCGGAACTTCTTGCGCAGGCGCTTGATGTGGCTGTCGATGGTGCGATCATCGACATAGACATCGTCCTGGTACGCGGTGTCCATCAGCTGGTCGCGCGATTTGACGAAGCCGGGGCGCTGCGCCAGCGCCTCCAGAATCAGGAACTCGGTGACGGTCAGCGCGACATCGTTGCTGCTGCCCGGCCCGCGGGCGCCGGGCTCGCCCCAGGTGACGCGGTGGCGCGCGGTGTCCATCGTCAGCCGGCCGCGCGTGAACGCGGCGGCAGCGACCGCCTCCTCGCCCGGCTCGGGATCGGGCGCGCGGCGGTTGGCGGCACGGCGCAGCACTGCACGGATGCGTTCGATCAGCAGCCGCTGCGAAAACGGCTTGCCGATATAATCGTCGGCGCCCATCGCCAGCCCGAGCGCCTCGTCGATCTCGGTGTCTTTGGAGGTCAGGAAAATCACCGGCAGCTCGGTCTTTTCGCGCAGGCGGCGCAGCAATTCGATACCGTCCATGCGCGGCATCTTGATATCGAGCACGGCGAGATCGGGCGGGTTTTCGGTAAGCGCCTTGAGCGCGGTGGCACCATCGGCATACATCCGCACGGTGAAGCCTTCATTCTGCAGCGCAATCGACACCGATGTCAGAATATTGCGATCATCATCGACCAGTGCGATCGTAGCGGACATGCCCGGACCCTCGGTTGAAGTGCGGGGGATGACCTAGCCTATCGACTCGGCTGCTGCAAATCGACCGACAAAATCACGACAAACGCTTTACCTTCCCCCCCTGCGCCGTGTATGCGGCGCCGGATTGGCGCGCAGCAATGCGTAGCCTGCGGCGTGGGGAACGGACGCGTCGTGCATACGTATTCACGATCAGGATTCCAGGAGATCAGACGGTGACCAACGCTTCGACCAGCAAACTCGTTCAGCAATCGCGCCACGGCCTTGAGGTGCAGGGCTTCGCGACCAAGGCCGAACTGCACTGGAACCTCGGCACCGCGCCGCTGATCGAACGCGCCGTCGAAGCCGGCGAAGGCCTGCTCAGCGAAGACGGCGCGTTCGTCGTCGAAACCGGCCAGCACACCGGCCGCTCGGC
>CALMPZ010000597.1 GCA_937871645.1 uncultured Polymorphobacter sp. | reverse complement strand
CGTTGAGCCGTCTGGGCTACGGCGAGATCGAGTTGCTCGCGCCAGCACGGCTACGGGCGTTGATTACATAAGCACGCGGGCACAAGCTACGCCATCGCCACTGCCGCCAGCGCATCGGCCTCCATCAGCAGCGCTTCGTCGGCGCTGCCGTAGACCGCCTCGCGGCCGAGTTCGAGCAGCACCGGAATGCTCAGCGGCGAAACGCGGTCGAGTTCGCGCAACACCAGTTTCGCCTGCGCGCGTTCGAGCAGCGCCACCAGCCGCGCGATGTCGGTGAGCTTGGCGCGCGCATCGGCCCAGGCAGCGGTGAGCAGCAGGTGGTCGGGCTCGTGGCGCTGCAGCACGTCGTAGATCAGGTCGGCAGAAAATGTCACCGACTTGCCGGTGCGCGGGCGACCAGGCTGGGTGCGCTCGATCAGCCCCGAAATCACTGCGACTTCGCGGAACGCGCGGCGCAGGAACGGCGAGTTCGCCATCCACACCGCGAGTTCGTCTTCGAGCACTTCCGGCGAAAACAGCGGCGCCGGGTCGGTCACGCGCACCAGGCTCCACACCGCGACCATATAGTCATTCGCGACAAACCCCAGCGGCTGTAGCCCCGCCGCCTCCATGCGCTGCGTCAGCAGCATGCCGAGCGTCTGGTGGGCGTTGCGGCCTTCGAAGCCGTAGGCGACCATGAATTCGCGCCCGGCTTCGGGAAAGGTTTCGATGAGCAGATCGTCGATCCCCGGCAGCACCGAACGCTGGCGCTGGTAGTTCAGCCAGTCGCGCACATCGGCGGGCATTTCGGCCCAGCGTTCGGGGGCGTTGAGCAGCCCGCGCACCCGCGTCGCGAGGTTGGTGGTCAGTGGCAGTTTGCCGCCGTTGTAGCTCGGCACGCGCGGATTGCCGCGGCCAGTGGTGACGATGATGTCGGACTCGTCAAAGCCCAGGACTTCGAGCGTCTGGCCGGCGAACAGGAAGCTGTCGCCGACGCGCAGTTGCGCGCCGAACCATTCCTCGATGCGTCCCAATGCCCGCCCGCGCCGGCCGAAGCGGATGGCGAGCGTCGGTGACTCCACAATGGTGCCGGCGTTCAACCGGTGCGCTGCCGCCAGCCGCGGGTGGCTCAATCGGTAGCCGTTTTCGTCGCGCACCAGTCGGCGGAAGCGGTCATAGGCGCGCAAGCTGTAGCCGCCGTCGCCGATGAAGTTCAGCACGCGGTCGAACTCGGCGCGCGGCAGCCCGGCATAGGGCGCGGCGCCGCGCACTTCGGCATAGACGGCATCGGCGTCGAACGGCGCCGCGCACGCCAGCCCCATCAGATGCTGCGCCAGCACGTCGAGCCCGCCGGCGCGGAAATCGTCGCTGTCGAGCTCGCCCGCCGCGACCGCATCGCGCGCCGCGAGCGCTTCGAGATATTCGAAGCGGTTGCCCGGCACGATCACCGCCTGCGACGGTTCGTCGAGCCGGTGGTTGGCGCGCCCGACGCGCTGCAGCAGCCGCGACGAGCCCTTGGGCGCGCCCATCTGCACGACGAGGTCGACATCGCCCCAATCGATACCGAGGTCGAGGCTGGCGGTGGCGACAATCGCGCGCAACCGGCCTTCGGCCATGGCCGCTTCGACCTTGTGACGCGCTTCGGGGGCGAGGCTGCCATGGTGGATGCCGATCGGCAGGCTCGCGTCGTTTTCATTCCACAGGTCGCGGAAGGTCATCTCGGCCTGCGCGCGGGTGTTGACGAAAACGATAGTGAGCCGGTGCGCGGCGATCAGCCCGTAAACCTGCTTCGCCGCATAGCGCCCGGTGTGGCCAGCCCAGGGGACTTGGGTCTGGGGGAGCAGGATTTGAACTTGCGCTTGCGCACCGGCCTCGCCGCGCACCAGCCGGACGGCGCTCGCATCGGCATCGGGTGCCAGCCAGCCTTGATAGGCTTCGGGGTCGGCAATCGTCGCCGACAAGCCGACGCGGCGCATCGCGGGCGCCAGCGTCTGCAGGCGAGCCAGCGCCAGGGCAAGCAGGTCGCCGCGCTTGGTCGTGGCAAAGGCGTGGATTTCGTCGATAATGACGGTACGGACGCCGGCCAGCATCGCCGCCGCATCGGGATAGCTGATGAGCAGCGACAGCGACTCGGGCGTCGTCAGCAATATCTGCGGCGGGTCATAGCGCTGGCGCTTCTTGTGCTCCGAACTGGTGTCACCGGTGCGCGTTTCGACGCGGATATTCAGCCCCATCTCGGCAATCGGCGTGAGCAGGTTGCGTGCAACGTCCGTCGCGAGCGCTTTCAACGGCGACACATACAAGGTGTGCAAGCCGTCGGTCGGATTGTCGATCAGCTCGGCCAGCGTCGGCAAGAACCCCGCGAGCGTCTTGCCGGATCCCGTCGGCGCGACCAGCAACGCATGTTCACCCGCAGCGGCGGCGGCCAGCATCGCGCGCTGCGCCCCGCGCACGGCCCAGCCGCGCGACGCGAACCAGTGAGTGATCGCAAGATTCATTGATCAGAACCCTTGCGCCCGGTCTCGGCGTACGGCGCAGATGCTGCGCCATAGCTTCCCTGCCAGCTTGCTCCAGCCTTCGCAGCAGTCTCGTTGGTGTTGAACACCCGGTTCGATATCCAGTTGTCGCACATGACCTGCCAAACGCTTTCCTGCGGGTTGAGCTCGCCAAATCGATGATCCGCCAACGCGCTTCGCAGTGAACAGCCGGTGTCGGCCCCGGCGCGATCGCGTTGACCGGAACTGCGCGGTGCGTCGCGTTGAAGAGCAACGGTTTGCACGGTGCCCTCCGGTCCAGCAAACCGCCAGCCCCGGCCGCGTTGTCAAATCTTTCATGATTGCGCGATACCGTGACGGCACTCGAAGACGCAAACATCGAGGCTGGTCTGTATCGGAGGATTGATTGGAGATTCCAACCGGCGTTGACGTGCGAGAGGCTCGGCTACGGCGGTGGATGGAGGGCATCGACGTTGCGCGGTTGCTGTTCGGAATGTCGTTGCTCCTGCTGGCATTCGTATATGGCGTGGCGACGGCGAAGTTCCGCTTGTGGCCAATGGCGCAACTATCTGAAGCGCGCCAGGCATTCCAGGCGCTGACGCGCGTTGAAAACGATTCGTTGATGCAGGGCATCCTCGAGCTCGATTCCAACGTCCCCGCGATGCCCCAGACGACGATGCTCGCCGCCGACGCGGGTACCGAAAAGCTGTTGGTGACCGGCGGCTCTTACCAGCTGATGCAACGGTGCCCGGAGTTCGGTTGTCTCGCCTGGATCATCGATCGAAACGGTCATGTGTTGCACAGCTGGGAGGTCGATCTCGATGCCCTTGCTGCAACTTTCAGCGGTGCGGCTGGCCGCGTGTTGCCGCGCAATCTCTATCCAATCGGAATGGCCTTGCAAAGTGACGGCGGGTTGGTGGTGACTTTTCATGGCCGCAATACATTCCCTTACCAGCTGGGCATTGCGCGCATTGCACGTGACGGCAGGATCATTTGGGCGCGCCTGGACTATAGCCATCACTGGCTGGTCTCCGACGCTGCCGGCCGGATCTACACACCGGCGATGAAACTGGTGAATGGCATGGAATATTTCGGCAATTCGGCAGTGAAGGTGCGGTGCAAGGTCGCAATGTATGCCAGCGGCGTGGACGTCATTGGGCCTGACGGCGATATCGAGCGCCATCTGCCCATCATTCGCGCGCTCGACGAATCGGGCTATCGCGGCGCATTCTACGGCCTGCGCGACGATTGCGACCCGCTGCACCTCAACTCGGTCGATCTGGTACCGGCAAGCATTGCGCCCAAGCTCGGCGTGGCACCCGGCGACCTGCTTGTGTCATTGCGCGAACCGAGCATCATCGCATTGCTTGATGCGCGAACGGGTGCCATCCGGAGGCTCGTTGCCGACCGAACTGCGGCGCAACATAGCCCGCGCTTTTTGCCCGATGGCAGCGTGCTGGTGTTCGACAATCTCGGCGGCGACCGCGCCACCGGCGGTTCACGCATTGCGCGTATAGATTTGTTGACTGGCAAGACGACGACAGTATTTCCGCAACCGGGCGAGACGCAATTGGTGCCATTCTTCTCCAGCGATGGCAGCCATTTGAGCATCAGCCCCGATGGCCGCCGCACGATGGTGTCGCTCAAGGACCAAGGCCTCGACATCGAAATTGATATTGCGTCGGGCCGACCGATCTGGAAAATGGAAAAGACCCTGGATATTAGCCGGTACCTCGAATTCGCAAACGTACAGTCAAGGCAGACGCGGGCGCGCTTCAAGGCTTATGGCACCTATTACGTGACCGATCAGCAGTTCAGGAATGCAGGGTTGGGCAGACCGTCCCGTTGAGAATCGCGCCCTGGCATTGCAGCTGGCGGCGCACGAGGTAGTTGACTCACTTCGCAAGGCCGGCTCGTCTGCTGACGTTGCGTGGCATTGTCGGGCTGCAGGTCTTGGTCGCAATGCCGGCAATTGGGACGTGGTTCCAGCATGGCGCGCGTGTGCGGCAAGTACCGCGCCATTGCATGCGAAAGGGAGACACCATGGCGGTTGTCGCGATCGATCATGTCCAGCTGGCTATGCCGGCAGGCGGCGAGGCTGCGGCGCGCGGCTTCTACGCCGGGCTGCTCGGCATCCCCGAAGTGCCGAAGCCGGCGCATCTGCAGGCGCGTGGCGGTTGCTGGTTCGAAGCGCCGCCGCTGCGCGTGCACCTGGGTGTCGACGCCGACTTCCGGCCGGCGCGCAAGGCGCATCCGGGGCTGCTCGTCGACAATTTCGAGGCGCTGTGCGCGGCGCTGACCGCGACCGGGCACGCTGTGACCATCGATGCCGAGGACACGGGGCATGTGTATGTCGATGACCCGTTCGGCAACCGTCTCGAACTGCTTGCCGCGACGGTCTGAGATGCGGCGACCTGCAGCTTGCACGCGCATTTCCGGTTGTCATCGAGGTGACTTGCTGGCAATCACTGTGTCAATACATCGGGGCCGGACGCGGGGCAAACCCCGGCGGCATTTGGGGAGAACGGACATGGCAACCAAAGCGACGATCGCAGCACTGCCGCTGCTGGCGCTGGTGCTGACACTGGCGGGCTGCGGCGACAAGGCCGCCGACAAGGCCAAGGCCGAAGCCGAAGCGGTCGCCAAGGCCGATGCGGCCAGCGCCTATCCAATGAAGCCCTTGTGGGGCGACACCCACCTCCACACCGCCAACTCGTCCGATGCCTTCGCGCTCGGCGCACGGCTCGGGCCGGAGGACGCGCTGCGCTTTGCCCGCGGCGAGGCGGTGACCTCGACCTCGGGCGTCAAGGCGCAGCTCGAACGGCCGCTCGATTTCCTGGTGGTGGCCGACCATTCGGACGGGCTCGGCGCGCTCAAGCAAATCTATGATGCGCCGCGCATCATGCTGCGCGATCCGCTGCTGCGCGAATGGCATGACAAGATGCATTCGGGCCCGCAAGGCACCGCCGAAGTCGCGCGCGAAATGATCGCGCGCTTCTCGGACAAGACGCTGCCGCCCGACATGCAGGACCCCAAAAAGGGCGAGGAGCGCACCAAATCGATATGGACCGGCCAGAACAAGATTGTCGAGCGCTACAACGAGCCCGGCAAGTTCACCGCGTTCTACGGCTTTGAATATACGCTGATGCCCGACGGTGACAATCTTCACCGCGTCGTCATCATGCGCGACGGCAAGGAACAGGCCGATCAGGTGGCGCCCTATTCGTCGGTGGTCGGCACCACGGTCGCCGAGCTGTGGGACTACATGGACGCCTATGAGAAAAAGACCGGCGGGCAGATTCTGGCGATCCCCCAC
>CALMPZ010000596.1 GCA_937871645.1 uncultured Polymorphobacter sp. | reverse complement strand
GTATCCTGTCGATCACCGAGAAATCCGGCGGCTCGGGCAAGCTCGTCCTTGTCGATGTCGGCCATGAAACCGCCGGCACGAACGGTGTCGCCGTCCGCGAAACGCAGAGCATCGTCTATCGCGGTGCCGCCGCTGCCGACGCCCCGCTGTCGCCACCCGCACCCGGCACCGGAAGCTTCGAGGCATCGGCATGGGACGCGCACCGTACGCTGACGCCGACCGAGCCGCTGCTGTTCCGCTACTCCGCGCTGACCTTCAACAGCCACCGCATCCACTACGACCTGCCCTATGCGACCGCCGGGGAACGCTATCGCGGGCTGGTCGTCCACGGCCCGCTGACCGCGACGCTGCTGCTCGACCTCGCGCGGCGCGAGCTGGGCGACAACGCGCTCGCCGGCTTCAGCTTCCGCGGGCTCTCCCCGGCAATCTGCGGCGAAGCGCTGCATCTGGTGCTGCGCGGGCACGGCGCTGAAATCGAACTCGCGGCGTTCGCCGGCGATGGCCGTCAGGTGATGGCGGGCACCGCTGCATCAGGAGCCACCGCATGAACCGCTACTGGACGCTCGCCGGCGTGCCCTCGACGCCGTGGCCGACCGAGGCGACCTATGTGGTCGCCGAAGCCGCGATGCCGGTCCCCGGCCCGAACCAGGCGCTGACGCGGACGATCTATGTGTCGCTCGACCCCTATCAATGGGGCTATCAGCGCCGCGGTGCCGTTGCTGTCGGCGACCCGTGCCACGCGCGCACCGTCAGCCAAGTGGTCGCCAGCAACATCGACGGCATCGTGCCCGGCGACTTCGTTTTCGGCACCAACGGCTGGGCCGAATATGGCCTGATGGGCGAAGGCATCGCGCGGCCGGCCTATATGATTCCGCGCAAGCTCGACCCCGCGCAGGGCAAGATCAGCAACGCGCTCGATGTGCTCGGCATGCTCGGGCTGACCGCCTATGCCGGGTTGATGCTGCAATGCGCGCCGCGGACTGGCGAAACCGTCGTCGTATCGGCAGCCGCGGGCGGCGTCGGGCAGATTGTCGGGCAGCTGGCGAAGCTCGCCGGGTGCCGCGTCGTCGGCATTGCCGGACGCGAAGCGAAGTGCCGCTATGTCGTCGATGAACTCGGTTTCGACGCGTGCGTGTCGCACCTGTCGCCGACGTTCGCCGCCGATCTCAAGGCGGCATGCCCCGCCGGCATCGACGTCTATTTCGAAAACGTCGGCGGCGCGATCTTCGCGGCGGTGCTGCCGTTGTTCAACGCCGGCGCGCGCATGACGATCTGCGGCATCATTGCGCACTACGGCGATAGGGCGCCCGCCGACGCCATCGCCGCCGAGCGGAGCGCCGCCGAAGCGCGCGGTGTCAGCGTCCACAACCTGTTCGTCGGCGATTTTGTCGAAAGCTGGCACGACCGCTTCCTCGCCGATGTCGCGCCGCAAGTGGCCGCCGGCCGGATTCGCTACCGCGAAGACATCCGCGAGGGCTTCATGGCAATCCCGTCGAGCTTTGCCGAAATGCTCAAGGGCGATGCGTTCGGCAAGACGATGGTCCGCATTTCTCCCGATCCGACGCTGCCAGTGTCATCAAGCTGACGCACTGCAATCTGCAATTGGCGGTTTAACCGAATCCCGTTTAGGGACGACCGAACTCATACCCTGGGGCTGCAACACTCTATGTCGGAAAATCGCGTCCTGCCGCTCGCCGGTGTCCACAACTTCCGCGACTATGGCGGCTATGCCGTCGCCGGTGGCGGCCGCTTGCGGCAGGGCGTGCTGTTCCGCTCGGGCCAGCACCTCGAAGCCACGCCGGACGACCTTGCTGCGGTCGACGCGCTGGGGATCGCCAATATCATCGACTTGCGCGGCGACAACGAACGCCTGCTCTACCCGTGCCGTCGCGCGCCGGGCTTTGCCGCCGCGGTGCTCTATATGCCCGGCGAAACCACCGGTGCCGGTTCCGCCCCGCACGTCGAGGCGGCTGCAGCGCAGCTTGATGTGCCCGCCGCGTCACTCGCCGCCGGCGCCGCGGCGGAAGCGCGGCAGCGCATGACCAACAGCTATGCGGTGATGCCGTTCCGGCCGGTGCTCGCCGGCAGCTTCGGCCATTATTTCGCGGCCCTCGGCCGCGGCGAGGGCGCCAGCCTCGTGCATTGCCTCGCCGGCAAGGACCGCACCGGCCTCGCGGTGGCGCTGCTGCAGGCGCTGATGGGCGTCCATGCCGATGACATCATGGCAGATTATCTGCTGACCAACACCGCCGGCGATGTCGAACGCCGCATCGAAGCCGGTGGCCGCCTCGTGCGCGCGCACGCGTCGGTGCCGCTCGACGATGACGCGGTGCGCGTGGTGATGTCGGTCGAGCCCGCCTATCTCGACACCGCGTTTGCCGCGATTCGCGAACGCCATGGCAGCGTCGAGGCCTATGCCGAAGCCGCCTGCGGCGTCACGCCGGCGTTGCGCGCAGCGATTGCCGCGCAGCTGGTCGAGAGCTGACGCGCAGCGGCGCCGGCGGCTGTCGGCGCGTGAATTATCGGCGGTGAAGGGGGTCTTCGCGAATGGTGCTGCCGCGGAGGATTGAACTCCGGACCTCAGCCTTACCAAGGCTAATACAGTGCATTTCCGGCAATTTCCGTATCATTCCTGTTTGCCTATAACACACTGATTTT
>CALMPZ010000595.1 GCA_937871645.1 uncultured Polymorphobacter sp. | reverse complement strand
CTTGAATCACGATCACGCCAAAATGGGAATCCCGTTTATGGGTTCACGGCCTAGAATCCGAGCGCGGTCAGGCCTTCGGCGATGCGGGGGCGGGCGGCGCTGAACGGGAACGAGCGGAAGAAGTCGGCTTGCGTCAGCGCCGGGTTGCGGCGGCGTGCTTCGGTGGCCCAGAATTGCGCCTTGTCGGCGGCGCCGGCGCGCAGCTGGCAGACTGCGGCAATGACCAATATGTGGACGTGCGCGCCCGGTGCGACGGCGGCGCGGTCGGCCCAGATGCCGGCTTCGGCATCCTCGCCGTCGACAAGGTGCGCCAGCGCGCGCGTCGCCAGCATCGCATAGCGCAGCGGATCGATCGGGCTCAGCGCCATCGCGCTGTCGGCGTCGGCACGGCCCGCAGCGCCGTTGCCGCCGATCGTCTGCGCCCAGGCGCGCGCATAGATCGCCTGCGCATAATTGGGGTTGAGCGCGATCGCCTGGTCGAGCCAGACATTGCCCTGCTCGACATCGCCGGTCAGCCACAGCGACCGCCCCATGGTGAAATTGGCGAACGGATCGAGGCTGTCGAGCCCAAGCGCGGTTTCGGCGTGGCGACGCGCGGCGGTGCGTGCAGCAGCAGAGTCGCCGGCGTAGCCGACAAAAGCCGTCTGGAAATGGCAGAACGATAGCCCGCCGTGGGCGCGCGCAAATTCGGGCTCGCGCACCACCGCATGTTCGAACAGCCGCAGCGCCTCGGCATTGTCGGCCTGGTTGAAGCGATACATGTGCTGCAGCCCGAGGTGGTAGCTCGACCAGGCATCGAGCTGTTCGGGGGCGCGCAGCCGGGCGATCTGTGCCTCGTGGCGCGGGATCTGCACCTCCAGCGCGGCGATGACGCTGGCACTGATGTGCGCGCGCACCGCGTGGATTTCGTCGGCGACGACATTGTGGCGGTCGCTCCAGATGACGCCGCGGTCGCGCGTGTCGGCGAGCTCGACGGAAATCACCAGTCGCGCGCCGATGACTTCGATGGTCCCCGTCAGGCAGTAGTTCACCCCGAGCACGCTGCCCACCTGGCCGATATCGGGATCGACGGCGCGCAGCTGGAACGACGAGCCGCGCGCGATGACGAACAGCCAGCGCAGCCGCGACAGATCGGTGATGATATCATGCGGCAAGGCTTCGGCGATGACGCCGTGCTGCCCGGCGACCCCGACGAGGTTGAACGGCAGCACCGCGATCGACGGCCGCGCCGGTGCGGCGGGTGCGGGAGCGGCCGCTGCCGCTGCGGGCAGCGCCGTTTCGACATCATGAACGAAGCGGAAGCCTTTGCCGTGGACGGTGCGGATCATCGTCTGGCGCTCGCCG
>CALMPZ010000594.1 GCA_937871645.1 uncultured Polymorphobacter sp. | reverse complement strand
CTGCCGATGGGGCCGGCGACGGCCGATACCTGGTTGGTTTTCGGCGGCACGGCCCTGGCGGCGGTAGCCTTCCTGCCAGCATTGCGGATCGGCGCAGTGCTTGTTGTCGAAGACCGGCGCGCCGGCGGATAGCCAACCCCTGCCCGCATTTCCCGGGTTGGCAAGCGCCGGGCATCTGTGACAAAGGCGCGGGCCGCGCTGCACCGATAGGAACTCTGATGCCTGCCCAGACCGTAACGCGCGTGCTCGGGCTCGACTTCGGCACGACCAACAGCGTTGCGGCGCTCGGCCTTGGCGGGGGCAGTCCACAACTGATTGCGTTCGCCGCGCCAAGCGACACAAGTGTAGATGTTTTCCGCTCGGCATTGTGCTTCTGGCTCGATGACGCCGTCGCCGGCGGCCAGTCGGTCGAAGCCGGCCCCTGGGCAATCGCCGAATACCTCGCTTTTCCGCAGGACAGCCGCTTCATCCAGTCGTTCAAATCGGTCGCCGCCAGTGCCAGCTTCGAACATGCCTCGATCTTCGAACGCCGCTTCCGCTTCGAGGAGCTGGGGCGCATCTTTCTCGACCGGCTGCGGCGCCACACCGGTGACGCGCTGGCGACGCGGCCCGACCGCGTCATTGTCGGGCGCCCGGTGGTCTATGCCGGCGCCAGTCCAGATCCGGTGCTGGCGCGCCAGCGCTACGACCGAATGTTCGACGGGTTCGGCAGCGAGATCCACTATGTCCACGAACCGCTCGGTGCTGCCTTCACCTATGCCGCGCGGCTCGACGGCGCCGCCACCGTACTCGTCGCCGATTTCGGTGGCGGCACCAGCGACTTTTCAGTGGTGCGTGTCAGCGAACCCGGTACGGCGCGGCGCTGCACGCCGCTGGGCCAGGCCGGCATCGGCATCGCCGGCGACCGCTTCGATTACCGTATCGTCGATCACCTCGTGCTGCCGCTGCTCGGCAAGGGCGGGACCTACCACTCGTTCGGCAAGACACTTGATATCCCAGCCAATTATTTCAGCGATTTCGGCAACTGGTCGCGCCTGGCGCTGATGCGCAACCGCCGCACCATGGCCGAACTTGCACAGCTTGAGCACGCCGCCACCGATCGCGCCGCCATTACCCGCTTCATTTCGGTCATCGAAAACGAACTCGGCTTCCCGCTCTACGATGCCGTCGCCCGCCTCAAACGCACGCTGTCAGCGGACAACGCCGCATGTTTCAGCTTCAGCGGCGGCGGGCTGGCCATCGATGTCCCGGTCACCCGCGCCGATTTCGAAGCCTGGATTGCCCCCGACCTCGCCGAAATCGATGCGACCATCACCCGCGCGCTCGATTCCGCCGGCACCACCGCTGCCGCCATCGACCGCGTTTTCCTCACGGGCGGTTCATCGCTGATTCCCGCCGTCCGGCAGCTTTTCGACACCCGCTTCGGGACCGACCGCATCGCCGCCGGTGGCGAACTCACCTCGATCGCCAACGGCCTCGCGCTGATCGGCGCGCAGCCCGATGTCGCTGCCTGGGCGGTTGGCGACGACGCGTAGACGGCGGGCGGCCGCAGGCGCTACAGCGGGGCATCAGGCAATTCAGGCAGACCCATGGCCCGCAAGCATTCGAAATATGACACCTACGACGATACCGACCGCGAGGAAGCCGCGCCGGCAGTCGTGCCGCCGTGCTGGCTGTGTGGGCGGCCGACCGGCACGACCATCGTCTGGCACCATCCCGTGCCCAAAAGCCGCGGCGGCCGTGATGTCGTGCCGATGCACCCCATTTGCCAGCAGACGCTGATCGCCAACTTCACCAATTCCGAACTGCAACGCCATGGCATGGATGTGCAGGGCCTGCTCGACAACCCGGCGGTGCGCAAATTTGTCGACTGGGTGGCGAAGAAGGAACCCGACTTCACCGCGACCCTGACCAAGAAGCAGCGCTGACGCGGCTGCGCCTTGGCGCCGTTTCGGCGCATTGGCGGCACCAACATCGCCAACATTGCCCATTGAAATGCTGTCACGCCGCGAGTTGGTATTGACTCGGCGGCTTCTACACGCATGACAAGGGCGTCGTCCGTCACAGCCTTGGGGTGCGGGCGATTATGGGCCGGCGTCGCGCCGGTACACAGACAATGAACAGGCGCGGCACGAAGCCGGGCCAATCAAACGAATGGATCGTGCATGGACAAGTCGAAGACCACCTCGCCGAAGGCCGCCACCGGCATCGACTTTGACCAGATGCAGACTTTGGGCGACGTCGCGCGCTACCAGGCGCGCGAGCGGCCGGATCAGCTGGCGCTGGTGTT
>CALMPZ010000593.1 GCA_937871645.1 uncultured Polymorphobacter sp. | reverse complement strand
GTGCGGCTGCTGGTGCGCGGCGGCAGCACCGCGGCGCTGCACTGCGCGGCGGCATATCCCGGGAATGTCAACGGCGGCGTGCTGCTCGGCCCCGATCCGCCTGCCGATCTTGACCGGCGCCACATCGGCATGATGGGGCGCGCCAAGGCACTGTTTTTCGGTACGCCGATGCTGGCGGGCGCGTTCGCGCGGCTGATGTCGCGGCGCACCAACTCGGCGATGATCGCGCGGCTATACCGCGAAAGCGTTGCCGGCAGCCCCGTCGACATGGCGGCGCTCGAAGACCCGCAAGTCATCGCCGACCTGGTGCGTGCCGGCCGCCAGTCGGCGCTCGGCATGCAAGGCTTTCTGGCGGAAATGCTCGCACATGGCGGCGGCGCGCGACCGCCAGCGCTGGCCGATGCGGCGGGCTGGGTGGTGCTGACCGGCGAGCAGGACCCGCTTTATGCCTTTGCCGACGCTGCTGCGTTCTGGCGCGAGACATTGCCCGGCGCACGCTTTGAAACGGTCGCCGATGGCGGCCGCTTCCTGCACATCACGCACACCGTCGCGGTGGCCGCGGCGCTGGGCAACCCTTGATCAGCCGCCCAGCCGCTCCATGCCGGCGCTCGCCAGCTTGCGCGCCGCCATTGCAACGCTCAGCGTCGTGAAGCCGTTGAACAGCACGCTGATGCCGACGAGCGTGCCGACCAGCCACGCAGCCGAAACCGGGAATCGGTTGAACACCATAACCGCCAGGACGACCGAAATGACGCCGCCGAACAGCATCCAGCCCCAGCCGCTGGCGGGCTTCATCTGGAACGCCATGATGGTGCGCATGACGCCGTCGATGGCAAGCGCCACCGCGACGAACAAGGTCAGCGATGCCAGCCCAAGCGCCGGGTGGGTGATGAAATAATAGCCCGCAACCGTGACAAGCAGCCCCCACAGGAATGCCAGCACACCGCTGCCGAACGACCCCGCCATGAACGCGCTGATGATGCGCGCGATGCCGACGATCAGCATGACCACGCCGACAATGATGACCACCGCGACACCCGCGACCAGCGGCGAGAAAATCGCCGCCAGACCGACCAGCACTTCGAGCACACCGAGCGCCATCAGCCAGCCGGCGTTTTTCTTGGCGCGATGCAACCAGGATTCGATGCGTGCCTCGACTTCACCGTTCATCGTCAGTCTCCCCAACTGTCAACGAATTTAGGCTAGACCTTGGCGCCAGTCGACGCAACAAGGCTGGTGTGCGCGGCAAAGCGGTGCGCACAAGTTCTTGCCCTTGTGCTGCCGGTATCGGGGGCTCTAACCAATACCGGCAGCGGGCCTACCGACCGCCTACTCCACGACCGGCAAGAAACTGCAGATCCTAGAAGCAGGATTGCCGCGGCTGGTCATATGCGCCTTCGACAGTGGTGCCGCGCCATGACACCGAAATGCACTGTTCGTTCGCGGCGTTCCAGAACGTTGCCAGCGTATTGTTGGGATTCTTCGCCGGTTCGAAACCGCGCCGGCCGAGTTCTGCGAAGGCTTCGCCGGTGCTGCGGCCGCGCATCGCTTCGAGTTCGCTGTTTGAAATGCGGCCATAGCTGCCACCGCTGTTGCCGCGGTTCGACGTGTTGCGGCTGTCGCGCTCGGTGACGCCCGAATTATAGCCGGCGACATATTCCTCGCCGTTATTCTGAATCCTCCGGCCGGCGAGCGCATCCTGATAGCCGCGGTCATAGAGTGCCGCAGCTTCCTGGTCCGAATGCTTGTTGGTGTTTGCCGCACGCTGGTCGCAATCGGCCGGTGTAGCGGTGGCGATTTGCTGGTAGCGGCCATCGGCAGTCAGCACGCGGATGCATAGGCCCATGCGCGGGTTCCACCAATAGGCATAATTGCCGCCGCTGCTCGCGGCGGATTTGATGAAGCTGTAGCCGCGGCTACCGAGTTCCTGTTCGCCGCCGGCGCCCTTGGCGCCGACGAGGTCAGCCACATCGGCGGGTGGTCGCGCCAGAACCGGTGCGCCTGCAAGCAGCACGGCTGCCATAAAGATCGGGGTTGGCTTGATCATTGTCCGGTGTACCTTGCTGCTGTTGCAGCGCAGGAATAGCGTTTCGACGCCCGAATGCCGAGTGCAGCGCCCGCCAGAAAATCGGGCATTTGGTGACAATCAGATGTTCGCGGCGTGGCGCTCGAAGGCACCGGGGTTGGTGCCGTACCAGCGCCGGAAGCAACGCCGGAAGCTTGAAGGGTCGGCAAAGCCCAACGCCTCGGCGGTGGCACCGACCGGACAGCCGCTTGCCAGCAATTCGCGGGCGCGGTCACGGCGCACCGCATCGACGAGCTGCTGATAGGTCAGCCCGGCGGCGCGCAACTGGCGCATGAGCGTGCGCGCCGAACATCCGGCGCGCGCCGCCGCCTCTGCCAGGCGTGGTACTGTGGCGGTTGCGCTGAGCTGGTGTTCGATATCGGCGCGCAGTAGCCGAATGCGCCCAGCCGTACGCGACTGCTCGGCCTCACTGGCGCAGCGCTGAACGCCGATTGTCCACAGCGCCGGGTCATGGTGATTGCTGCGGATCGATTCCCAGCGCGTCGGCAGGGTGATGCCGTCATGGCCGCGCGAGAACTCTACCGCACACGCCATGCGCGCCAGCATATCCGGGCTGTAGGCTGCAGCATCTCGGCGCAATGCCACGGTCAGGCCGGCACTGTCATCGCCGTGCAGCGACAGCACCGCGTGCACCAACGCCGTTAACACGATTTCGGCCAGCACCGGCTGCAGGTGCGCCAGTGCGACGCGGCTGCCCAACTCGACAAAGGTGCGGCCGCCGCTGCGGCGCACGACATAGCGGTGGATGCCGGCACGGTTGCCGCCGTACAGCGCCAGCATTGCCAGCGCGTCGCGCAATGTCGGCGCCGATCGCAGCGGCAGTGCCACCGCTGTCAGATGGATTTGTGTCGTCGCGGCGATGGCCGCAGCGACATAGGCGTCGCGATTCCCGGCACCGACGATATTACTGACGATGGTCAGGAAGTCGCGCAGCGCAATCAGTTCGGGCAGTGGTGCATCGCTGTCGGCAAAGGGTGTCGCATCGAACAGTCCGCGCGGCTGGCCAAGCTGGCGGCAAAAGGCGAAGGTGAAGGCGCTAGGCACAAGATGTGCAAGCCCGGCGTCTGTAGCTGGTACGGCAGCAGTTGGCATCATAATCCCGGTCCGGTGGCACCATGCGTCGTTGACGATGGATCAAGGCTGGGCGACAGTGCTGGGTATGGCAGCATTGTACGAATCGTCAATGTCATTGCGGCGTGCTGTGCGGCGGGTTCGCGGTGGCTAGGACATTGCTGTGGCTGGCGCGCGGCTATCTCGGGCTGGCAGTGGCGGCGCTGGTGCTCGGCGTAATCAGCACCTGGGGCTGGTTCGGTACCGAAGCGACGCCAATGGGGATGGTTTTCGCCGTCATGCTGGCCTTTCCCTGGCCGGGACTGATTGGCGACATTGCTAACCTCGGCGTGCCGTTTGCGATGTTGCTGCTGACGCTGGCGCCTCCTGTGCGCACCCAGCCACGGCCCACCGAGCCGCTCAGGCCCAGACGCGGATACCGATCGGCGCGCGCCGCGCCGACCTCGGCGCTGGCGGCAGCCACCTCGCGCTCGGCGGCGTAGACATCGGGGCGCTGCGCCAGCGCCTGAGCGGGAATGGCGCTGATGGCAAACAGGGCCTCCGTCGCGGCGAGAGGAGGCGCTCCGGCCAGGCGGGCGCGCAGGGCGGGTTCGTCCAGGCCCGTGAGCGCCACCAACGTTTTCACGTTGATCTCGCACTGCATGCGCTGGTGTTCGGCGCGCACCCGGGCGTCCGAGAAGCTGGCGCTGGCCAGTGCTGCGGTGGCGGGTGCGGTGAACCCGGCCTTTTCGCTTTCTTGTGACAGGCGCGCCGTTT
>CALMPZ010000592.1 GCA_937871645.1 uncultured Polymorphobacter sp. | reverse complement strand
GAAATGGCCGGCGGCAAGGCGTGGACCGGCGGCGAGATGCTGGCGGCAACCAGCCGGTTGACGCAGGCGCTGCAGGCGCGCGGCGTGGTGAACGGCGCGCGCGTCGCGCTGCTCGCGGGCAACTCTGTCGAGGTGCTGTTGCTCCACAACGCCATTGCGTTCGCCGGCGGTTGCCTCGTCGCGATGCACCCGATGGGGTCGGCCGACGATCATCTGTTCGCCATCGAAGATGCCGGTGTCGAAGTGCTGCTCTATGACCCGGCGAAGTTCGCCAAGCGCGCCGGTGAGTTGCGCGCCCGCACCAACCGGCTCAAGACCGTGCTGTCGCTCGGCGCGGGTGAAGTCGGCGATGACCTGCTGGCGCTCGCCGATACCTTCGACCTCGCGCCGCTGACCGCGCCGGTGCTCGATCCGGGCACGGTGACGCGGCTGTCGTATTCGGGCGGCACCACCGGCAAGCCCAAGGCCATCCCCGGCAACCCGCGCACCGGGGCGGCGGCGCTGCAGATCATGATGAGCGAATGGGAATGGCCGATCGAACCGCGCATCCTCGCGGTCGTGCCGCTGAGCCATGCCGGCGGCTCGCTGTTCGGGCCGATGCTGCTCAAGCACGGCACGATGGTCGTGCTGCCGATGTTCGACCCCGGCGCGGTGCTCGCCGCCATCGAGAAATACCGCATCACCTGCACGATGCTGGTACCGACGATGATCTACGCGCTGCTCGACCATCCCGACTTCGACAAATACGACCTGTCGAGCCTCGAGACGATTTTCTACGGCGCGTCGCTGATGTCACCGGTAAGGTTGAAGGAAGGCCTCGAACGCATCGGGCCGGTGTTCTACCAATTCTACGGCCAGGCCGAAGCGCCGATGACGGTGTGCGTGATGCGCCGTTCCGAACACGACGCGAACAACCCCAACCGCCTCGCCTCGTGCGGCCGCCCGGTGCCCTATGTCGATGTGGCGCTGCTCGGTGATGACAACCTGCCGGTGCCCGACGGCGAACCCGGCGAAATCTGCGTGCGCGGGCCGCTGGTCATGGACGGCTACCTCGACCGCGCCGACCAGAACAGCGAGGCGCTGGCGGCGGGCTGGCTCCACACCGGCGATGTCGCGGTCAAGGACCCCGACGGTTTCCTGCGCATCGTCGACCGCAAGAAGGACATGATCGTCACCGGCGGCTTCAACGTCTTCCCGAGCGAAGTCGAAAACGTCATCGCCACGCATCCCGCCGTCGCGCAGGTCGCGGTGTTCGGCATCGCCGACGAAAAGTGGGGCGAGGCGGTTTGCGCCGCCGTCGTGCTGCGCCCCGGTGCCAAGGCCGACCCGGCGGAACTCACCGCGCTGGTCAAGACGCACAAGGGTTCGGTGCAAGCCCCCAAGCGCATTGAATTCATCGACGCCATCCCGCAGACTGCCGTCGGCAAGCCCGACAAAAAGGCATTGCGGGCGCAATTTGCGACAGGTGCAGCATGACCTATGACCTGATCATCATCGGCGGCGGCATCGCCGGCTCGGCGCTCGCCACCGTCATGGCGAAGGACGGCAAAAGCGTGCTGCTGCTCGAAAAATCGACGGTGTTCGAAGACCGCGTGCGCGGCGAATGGATCGCGCCCTGGGGCGTTGTCGAAACCAAGCGTACCGGGCTGTATGACACGCTCGTCGCCGCCGGCGGCCACCACTTGACCAGCCACGTCACCTATGACGAAACCCGCGATCCGGCGACCGCCGAAGCGACGCCGCTGCCGCTCGGCATGTTCGCCGAAGGCATTGCCGGGCCGTTATGCATCCGCCATCCGGTGCAGAGCCAGGCGCTTTTCGATGCAGCAGTCGCTGCCGGTGCCGATGCCCGGCGCGGCGTCAGCGTATCAGCCGTCACGCTGGGTGCAACACCGTCGGTGACGTTCATGCAGGACGGCGTCGAACATGTCGCGCGCGCGCCGCTGGTTGTTGGCGCCGAAGGCCGTCAATCGGACATTCGCGAACGCGCCGGGCTCAAGCTCGTGCAGGACAAGCCGCACCACTGGTTCGCCGGACTGCTGGTGGATGACGTGCAGGGCTGGGACTCGACCATGCAGGCAATCGGCACCGAGGATGATTTCGCCTTCCTGGCATTCCCGCAGAGCGGGTCGCGGGTGCGAGTCTATGGCGGCTGGGCGCTTGACCAGAAGTCACGCTTTGCCGGCGCCGAAGGCACGCGCCGCTTCCTCGAAGCGTTCCGCATGCGCTCGGCACCGCGCAACGGCGCGATTGCCGATGGCACGCCGGCGGGGCCGCTCTATGCCTATTTCAACAACAGCAGCGTCGTCGCCACGCCCTATGCCCAGGGTGCGGTGCTGATCGGCGATGCGGCGGGCTGGAACGACCCGATCCTCGGGCTCGGCCTGTCGATCACCCACCGCGACGTGCGACTGGTCAGCGAAATTCTCAAGGCCACCGCACCCGGTACGGCGCCCGACTTCCGGCCCTATGCCGAAGAACGCGTCGAGCGCATGCGGCGGCTGCAGATTGCCGCCGACACGCAGGCGACGCTCGACATGGAATTCGGCGAGGGCCCGCGCGAACGCCGCCGCCGCTACCACGAAGCCGCCGCCGCCGACCCGACGCTCGGCATGTTCGGCTTCGCGGTGATGGCCGGCCCCGAATCGGTGCCGGCGGAATTCTTCGACCCGGCGCACCGCGCCCGCGTGTTGGGAGCCTGATATGGATATCGAAAGCTTCAACGCCGATTGGCTCGCCGCATGGTCGGCGAAGGACGTCGAGCGCCTGCTGACCTTCTACACCGAGGATTGCGTCTACCGCGACCCGCAGACCGCCGCGGGCATCACCGGCCATGCCGCGCTGCGCGCCTATCTGACCGGCCTGTTCGGCGCGACACCGCCGATGACCTATACGCCCGATGAGACCTGGCCGATGGCCGGTGGCTATTGCGGGCGCTGGTATTGCGCCGTCGATGCCGCCAGCGACGTGCCCATCCTGCGCGGCTTCGACCTCGTCATCCTGCGCGGCGACAAGATCGCGCTCAACGAAGTCTATGTCCATGACCTCGCCGCGCCGGTGGCAGCTTGATCGCATCCGGCGACCTGCGCTCCACCGCCGAAACCGTCGATCCGGCGTGGCTGACCGATGTGCTGCGCCGTTCGGGTGCGCTGCGTTCGGCGCGCGTCACCGACCTGATATGGAAGAATGTCGGCGCCGGCATGCTCGGCGACAGCATCCGCTTCGACCTGCGCTATGACCGCGACGAAGGCGCCCCGGCGTCGGTGGTCGGCAAGTTCCCGGCGCGCGATGCCGTCAGCCGCGCCACCGGCATCGACTACGGCCTCTACCAGACCGAAGTGCGCTTCTATCAGGAAATCGCCGCCACTGTCGCAGTGCGCGCGCCCAAATGCTACTACGCCGATGTCGACCCGGCGACGGGGGACTTCGCGGTCATCCTCGAAGACTTGGGCCCGGCGCGACAGGGCAACCAACTGACCGGCTGCTCGATCGCCGATGCCGAGCAGGCGATGATCCAGGGCGCGGCGCTGCACGGCCCGCGCTGGGGCGATCCGGCGCTGGCGGGTATCAGCTGGATCGCCAGCCGCGCCGGTACCGGCCAGAGCATCGTCGATGGCATGCCGGCGTTCATCGCCG
>CALMPZ010000591.1 GCA_937871645.1 uncultured Polymorphobacter sp. | reverse complement strand
GCATGTGCGGCCCGATACGCTGGCCCGGCTGCACGGAAGATGTCGGCGACCTCGAGCGCGGTCCGCACCGGCTCAGCCGGCGGGTGCCTTGCCTTCCATCAACGCCATCAGCCGGTCGAGCGGCCCGGTCACGGCATGGATCGTGCGCGTCGACACTTTGGTATAGAGCGCGGTGGTATCGAGCTTGCTGTGACCCAGCAGCACCTGGATCACGCGGATATCGACATCCTGCTCGAGCAGGTGCGTGGCGAAGCTGTGGCGCAGCGTGTGTGGACTGACGCGCTTGCGTATCCCTGCCGTCTCCGCGGCCTCGGCGACGGCGCGATGCAACTGGCGCGACGAGATCGGATCGGTATGGCTCTGGCCGGGGAACAGCCAGCCATGCGGGAACATCACCCCGCGCCGCTTGCCCTCGCGCCACCACAGCCGCAGCAGCTCGAGAAGTTGCGGCGACAGCATCGCGTTGCGGTCCTTGCGGCCCTTGCCCTGTTCGACGCGGATCAGCATGCGCGTGCTGTCGATGTCGTCGACCTTGAGATGCGCGACCTCGGACACCCGCAGGCCCGCACCATAGGCCACGCCAAGCGCCGCCTTGTACTTGATGCCGTGTGCCGCTTCGAGCAGCCGCGCGGCTTCCTCGACGCTCAGCACATCCGGTAGCTTGCGCGGGTTGCGGGTGATCACCAGGCTGCGCGCCAGGTCCGGTCGCTTCAGCGTCACGGTGAACAGGAAGCGCAACGCCGACACCGCGCCGTTGATGCTCGCGGCGCCCAAGCCGTTCTCGTGCTGATAAAGCTGGAAGCCGCGCAGGTCCTCGGCCGTCGCGGTATCGGGAGGGCGGCCAAGAAACGCGGCCAAGCGCCGGACGTGGCGAATATAGTCCTGCTGGGTGTGCGGCCCCAGACCTCGCATCAACATGTCGTGCAGCATGCGCTGACGCAGCGGGGTGATCGGACGGTCGGTCGACAAGGTAGCCATGGCAAGTTCCTCTCCGTTGAAGGAACTCCATGGTCAGGCCCTAACCGCGCACAGCCCAAAGCCTATAAATACAACGCAACATCGATCCACGCACCCCTCCCGCGAAGCGGGTTAGTGCATGGGGCCGTGTCCGGACCGGCCGCTTTTGGCAATTCCAATCTCAGAAAGCTGCCGTTCGAATGACTTTGTCGCGGTCCTGAGGCTCATATTCGATCGGCTTCCCGCCGAGTCACGGGGATACCGGGACTATGCCGGAACCTCTGGCACGGACGCGCCTGGCACCTCTTCAACAGTCCGCCCATCGCGGATATTGTAAAGCCGCTTGAAGGTCGGAATGATCTTTTCGTCATGGGTGACGATGATGATCGCGGTATCGAACTGCTGCGCCATGTCATTGAGCAGCCCGACCACAGCAAGCGCGCGCTGGCCATCCAGCGGCGCGGTGGGTTCGTCGGCAAGAATGACTGGCGGGCGGTTGATCAGCGCCCGGGCAATCGCCACCCGCTGCTGTTCACCCCCGGAAAGTTGCGAAGGCATGGCGGCAGCACGGTGACCGACATCAAGCGCACCGAGTAGATCGCGCGCTTCCTTGCGGGCGACCGCGTTGGACTTTCCCGCGAGCATTGGCAGCAACGCGACATTGTCGGTCACATCGAGGAACGGGATCAGATAGGGCGCCTGGAAAATGAACCCGATAAGGTCACGGCGCAGCGCGCGCAGATCGCGCACCTTCCAGCCATTGTCGTAGATGCAGCGGTCACCGATCGTCATTCTGCCCGACGTCGGTTCGATCACCGCGCCAAGGCATTTGAGCAATGTGCTCTTGCCCGAACCCGACGGCCCGATCAGCCCCACCACTTCGCCCTTGGCGACGGCCATGTCGACGCCGCGCAGGGCATGGACGGCGGTGTCACCGCTGCCATAGGTCTTGACGACATTCTCGATGAGGATTCCGTCAGCCACCGATCGCCTCCGCCGGATCGACCTTCAGCGCGGCCTGGATGGCGAGGACGCTGGCCAGCGTGCAGATCAGCATGACCGCAAAAAACCCCCTGATCGAGTCGGCGGGCAGCAGCAGGACATATTTGGGAAAAAACGGTGCCCACAGGCTGGCGGCAATCTTGCCGACGACAAAGCCGATCAGGCCGAGCCCGAGCGCCTGTTGCAGGATCATCCACGCGATCGTGCGGTCGCGCGTGCCGATCAGCTTCAATACGGCAATTTCGCGGATCTTGCCGATGGTCATGGTGTAGATGATGAACGCGACGATGGCGGCGCTGACGATCGACAGGATAACGAGGAACATCGCGATCTGCCGCGCCGAATTGGCGATAAGCTTGTCGACGAGAATTTCCTCCATCTGCGCGCGCGTATAGACGGTCAGGCGTTGCCAGCGGCGGATGGCGGCGGCCACTTCGTCGGGTTGGGCATTGGGCGATAGCGTTACCAGCACGGCGTTGACGTTGTTGTTTTCCGACTGGACAGCTTTGACCGCCTGCGACACCGCCGGATTTCCCGGCGGGTTGAGTTGCGGGCTGGCAGCGATGCGCGCCCGCTGGCGCAGGATCGCATCGCTGTCTTTCTGGAACTGGGCGGCCTGCGCATCCTTGAGCGACAGGAACAACATCGGATCGCCGCCCGACGACACCATGCGGCTGGTCAGCCCGACGATCGTATAGAAATTGCGGCGCACTTTGACGCGGTCGCCGATCGCGAAGCCGGACTTCACATCGGCTACGGCCTCATAATGACCGCGGACGATATGGCGCCCGGCGACAAGGTGCGTCGGCTGGCCGGGCAACCCCGGCGCGCCCATTTCAGCCCCGACAACCATCACCCGCACGTCTTCATCGCCGTGCGCGATCTGCATGGTGAGGTAAGTGACGCCCGCCGCTTGTGCGACGCCGCGCATCGCCTGGATCGGGCGCTCGCTATCCTCTGCCAGGTTCGATGGTTCGGCATAGGGCCCAAGCGTGTCCTTTTGCACCACCCACAGGTCCGCCTGGCTATTGTCGAGCAGCGCCTGGGCATCATCGACCATGCCGCGATAGACACCGGCCATCGACAGTGTAACGCCGATCAGCAAACCCAGCCCGACACCCGTGAGCATGTACTTGCCCCAGCCGTGCAGAATGTCGCGGCCGGCAAGGCTGATCATGGCAAGGCGTCGACGATACTGAACCGGCTGCTGGCCTTCAGCGCCTTCGCGCTGTGAACGACAATCCGGTCACCTGCCGCAAGCCCGGCCAACACCTGCACCCAGCCGCCAAGGTCCTGCACGCCGAGCTTTACCGTGACGAAATCGAGGTCACCATCGCGGATCACCCAGACGCCGGTCGCGCCATCGACGCGATGCACGGCGGCGTTGGGGACGGCCAGCGTTGCGGCGCCCGCAGGCAGGGCCACCGTGACCTCGGCGAGTTCGCCGATCGAAGGCAGCGTTCCGGTGACCGTGAACCGTGCTTTGGCGAGCACTTCTTCCGTCAGGGCGTCCGCCATGGGCTCGACACGTTCGATTGTACCGGAAATCGGCGCGTCAGGCCGCGAACGCAGCGCGATACGCACCGGAAGCCCCGCAGCCAGACCGGCCGACTGCGTCTGGTCGAAGCGCGCGTTGATCCACAATTGGGCAGGATCGATGATTTCGACCACTGACTGCCCGGCGACGACAGTCGTGCCCGGCTCGACAGCTCTGCGCACCACGAGCCCGGCATGCGGCGCAACGAGGCGCAAGTTCGACCGCTGTTCAACCAGCGCCGCACGTTCCGCGCCAAGGCGTGAGCTGTCCATGGCAGCGGCACCGCGGTTGGCTTGGGCGGCGACCAGTCCTGCCTGTGCAGCAGCCAGCTCCTGCCGGCGTTGATCCACCAAGGCGTTCGTGACCCAGCCGCTTTTCTTCAACTGCTCGGTCCGCTCGGCCTGCGACCTGGCGAGTGCGACGCGGGCCGTTGCATCGGCGATGAGCGCCGCTGCGGCCTGTTCGAGCGCGGCCGATCGCGCCGTACCGCCAGCCGCGGCATCGATCCGCTGGTCAAGGTCGATCGGGTCGATCTGCGCCAGCAATTGCCCCGCCTTGACCATGTCACCGACGTCGACGGCCACCATGGTGACCCGACCGGCAGCAGTCGGTCCAACCTTTTGGGTATAGCGGGCTTCCACGGTCCCGATGCCGAACATGGCCGGGGCAATGCGGCGGGTTTCAACCTGCGCAACGGTCACATTGGTCGACGCCAGCGGGCCGGAGCGAAAGGCAACCCAGGCAAACAAGACCAGCAACGGTACAAGGACCGCCGCCATGGTCCAGCCCCGGCGGCTCATGGTGAATGGCAAAGTCACGGTCCGACACCCAGCCCATCGCGGTAAATCGCGAACAGGCCTTGGGAAATGGCGGGCATGCTGGTAAAATCATCGGCGGCCATCGCCTGCATCACCAATCCCTGCACCATGCCGAGGAACAGCGTGGCGGCGGCAGCGGTGTCCGTCTGCGCATCGATCTGGCGCTGCGCCTTGGCAAGATCGAGCAAACGCATCACGCGACCACGATAGGCGGCCATCAGCGCCCGCACCCGCGTCTTGCCGGGGGCGTCGCCACCGCGTTGCAGTTCGCCGAACAGGATACGCGGCACGCCGGCATGTTCGACGACAAAATCGATGTGGGCGGCAAAGATCGCCTGCAGCGTATCGAGGGGCGTGGGCCCGGCGCTGGCATCAATCCGCGCCAACAGCGTATCGGCGGTCCAGTCCATCACGGCCGTCCAGACCGCCTGCTTGTCGGCGAAATGCCGAAAGAGTGCACCCTGGGTGACGCCCATGTGTGCAGCAATCTGCGCCGTGGTGATGTCGGCGGGGTTGGTGCTTGCCGCGAGCACGATCACCGATTCAACGGTTGCCGCGCGGCGCATGTCTGCTGGTAGTTTGGTGCGTGTCATGCCTTCCGTTATCACAAAGATAGTAATTAGTCACTATCTTTACGGCATGCAAACGCCGTGCGGGACTCACACACTGACCTCGCGCCAGGCGACAACCGCCAGCCAGCGCATATGCATGCCTCCCAGTCATTGCGCTACCACCCGTCTCAAGATGCCGTGTGAGCAATATATATTGTGCAGTTGAAGTGGCGCGATAAGGAAAATCCATGCAGATCCAATAATAATACCGCCAATCGTTACTTGAACAATGCCGGCATTTTTTGACTTTCAGTTGTGCATCGCGCAACCGTCTGGTCTTGCACAGCGAAACGGAACTTTCTCGGGGGAAGGTTCGATAGAGGGGCATTTCAAATGCGGCATGTGGCAACGGGATTCGCGGGCGTGCTGGGCATGTTGGTGGTCTTCGGGGCTTTGGCGGGCCCCGCCGACGCCAGGCTCATCACCGACCACCGCAATCCAAGCGTTGGTGGCGGCGCCTTTGGCCTTGTTGCGAGCCCGACCTTCGAACTCGAGCTGCAGCTTGCGGCGTCGCAAACAATCAGTTGCGAAACCCGCAATGCCTCCGCCGGCGCTGATCCGGTGCTACACATCATCGCCGGCGGCAATGCGTCCGGCAACGTTGCAGAACTCGCGCGCGGCGACGATTCTGCGGGGAGTCTCAATGCGCGGGTCAGCTTTCGAGCACCGGCAAGCGGCCCCTATTTGTTGTTGATGCGCGCGGCCGGCAACGGCGCCGGCGGTTCTGCGGACGTGTATTGCGATGGCCGGAATGTCGGGCCGGCGAGCAATGTCGGCGGCGCTTTCCAGCGCTTCCAGGCCATGCGCCGGAACGAGGTCGTTCTGGCAGTGCCGCTTCCCGGCGCATCACGCACCTTTGTGCTGTACGGCTTTGATCCTGCTGGCCGCATCATTTCGCGCTACCCGGCCACCGCGGGCGAATGGGCCGGCTTTGGCGCGGCGGCGACGCCGGATATGAATATCATGATCGGATCGACGCGGGGCAAGCGACCGCACGTGGTGCGCCTGATGCGCAATGACGCCGTGCTGACCGGGCATGATGATGACGGTGACAAGCTGGGCAACGAGCTCGAAGCGGCGATCGGGACATGCTCGCGGCTGACCGGACTGGCCGGGGAGTGGGACTGTTCGCGCACGGTCGATCCGCGTGACACCGATGGCGACGGCTTGACCGATGCCGACGAGTTCATCGGCCAGCTTGACGCCGCGCCCTACCAGCTACTCCCGCGCTGGGGCGCCGATCCGCGCCACAAGGACATGTTCATCGAGGTTGATTTCATGCTGCGCCAACCTGGCGGCGCGGCGCAAAAACTGAGTCCGGCAAACGCGCACGCGATTGCGGCGATCTATGCCGATCCGGAAACCAGCCCGATACTGGCGCTGCGCAATGCCCAGTCACTCAACAACCCCGATCTGAAACCGGGTATCACGCTGCATTTCGATACCGGTGTCACGCCGCCCCACAATGCGTCTATCGCCAATCTTACCACCTATGGCGATTGGGGCGGTTACAGCATTGCCCAGCCGGTGAAGGTCAATGGCCAATGGCAACCGGCGGATGCCCAGGCGGTGCGTGGCGCGCTGATGGACAAGCGTCGCCACAAACTATTCCATTATGCGCTGGGGGACACAGCTGCTGGCGGGCAAGCAACCGTAGATGCGATTGCGTTCAACCTGCCGCTGAACAGTCCCCGCGTTGCGGCACATGAGCTTGGCCACAATTTCGGCCTTGGACATTTCGGGCCGGCAAGCATTGAGCCCGATGCCAATTGCAAGCCTAACTACCCCAGCCTGATGAGCTATGCCTATCTTGGCAGTGCCAATTTTGTGGCGACTTTTTCGGATGGCTATGGCCGTGCGGCGATCAACAATGTCAACCTGAACGAACGCGGTGCGGTGGCGATGCCGACATCGACTTCAGGCGCGCGCTATCTCAAGAATCTGCACGAGGTGTTCGCCTATAACGTCAATTTTCAAACCGGCGACGTCGACTGGAACCGGGACGGCGTGATCGCCGCCGTGCCGGTGCGGGCCTATGCCAATAATTCGCACGGATCCTGCGAGTTCACCCGGGTCAACCAGATCAAGCCCGCCGGCCTGAGCGACCGCGCGCTGTCGCTGACGCGGCTCCAGGGCCGGACCATGCTGGCCTATATCGATGAAACCAACAGGCAGATAACGGTCGATTACACCGACAAGTCGCTCAATTGCTCGATCATCGGCGAACCCTGCGGCGGGCCATTGGTCACGCAACGCATTGCGGGTGCCTGGAACCGTGATATCGATGCTTTCGACCTGCAGCGGATCACCGTGGCAGGCGGGCGCCAACAGCTGCTGCTGGTTTATCGCAAAGGCGGCGCACTGTTCGAAGTGTTGCTGTATCGTGATCTGACCGCAGCCGCCCCGACTGCCATACCGCTTGCCGTGCAGGCCACCGGCGATCCGGCATTGGCGGGCAATCAAACCGGCACCTGGCTGGCGTTCAAGTCGGCAGAGTCGGCACCTTACATCATGGAGCGCGCCACCAGCGGAAGCTGGTCTGCCGCAAAGACGGTGCGCGGCCGGATCGGGCTCTCAATCGGCACGCTTTCGACAAGGGCATCGCCGGCCTTGATCGCGGCACAATATGCCGATGGCACGACGCACCTCATAGGTGCCTTTCCGATGGCGCCCGGTATCGATGGGTCGCCTGATGGCATGATCAAATTGCTCGAGCGTGATGCCGCAAGCGGGGTGTGGTCGGCGTCGGCCTGGGAAAAACGCGGCCCGGACGATCAGCCGACAATCGGCCGGCCGGCGCTGGCGTTCGAGGCGGTCCAGGCCGGTGCGGCAATCCCCGGACGCCTGCGCCTGCTTTATCTGGTCGGCAATCCCGACGGCAAGACGATCGTCCGGATGAAATCGCTGGTTGCCACCGGCCTGGGGCCAACGGCCGGTTTGTCGATGGTTGCCGAGGACTTTGACAATGTCTGGTTCTACGGCAAAGGCATCGACCTGCTGTTCGAAGCGGGCGTTGACACAAGTTTACGTGCGGCCGTCGCGACCGCGCTGATCGGCGACAAGGGCGTGCCCCAGCCGCGTCTGATCTACCTGCGACCGATTGCCGACGGGACGGTGAACTTCGTCCAGCGCAACTGGGATGACTGGGCCGCGCTCGGCATCGGCTTGTGCCGACTGCGCAACAAGGCTGGAGCAGCGATCAATTGTGCTGCATGGGATTTCAAGCAGCTATCGCCGATAACCGGTCCGGTTGCGCCACCCATCTACACTACGCCGCCGGCACCGGTGCCGGACGTCGAGCCGCTACCCGCCACTCGGGCGCAATGCCTGCGCGCCTGCACCAGAGAACAGAATCAATGCCGCGTTGATGGCGGTTCAACCGCCGCTTGCGGTCGTGCGGCGCAGTTTTGCAAGGCCGAGTGTCCGCAATTGTGAGAACTACGTATTGAGCAATTGATCGCCGGTTGCGTAAGCAAGCGCTTGCAGACCAGCTGTGCGCCGCATTCGCGGGCATAAACGATGCTGGCGGGTGCGACCGCCGCATGCATGAGATGGTCCTGCGGCGAGGCTGCAAGGGATTTCCATGATGTTGCATGATGTGCCGGCGGCAGCGATCACGGCAATCGTCTATGGGGCCGGCGATGACGTCGATCCGTTGCTGCAACAGATCGCTGCGCATCTTTCGGTTCGCGGCGCGAAGTTGTGCGGCTTCGTCCAGCACAATCAACCGCTGGTCGCTCGCGGCCATTGTGACATGGTGCTGGAAGAACTTGCCAGCGGCGCCAGCATCGCGATCACGCAGGACCTGGGGGCCGGCGCGCGCGGCTGCCGGCTGGATGTCGGCGAGCTGCTGCGCGCGATGGCGCTGGCCACGGCTGCGTTTGCCACCGATCCTGATCTGCTGGTCATCAACCGCTTTGGCAAGACCGAGGCCGAAGGCGGCGGCGTGCGGCCGCTGATCGCCGATGCCGTCGACCGAGGAATCCCGGTACTGATTGCGGTGCCGTGGCGCAATATTGCCAGCTGGCGCGTCTTTGCCGGCGAACTGGCCGTCGAGTTTGGCTTTGGCGATCTGCCTGTCGATCCTGCCGCGGCGTGTCGATTGCTGGGTCTGGCACCACTGACGGATCGACATCCGGCCGGCGTTGCATCCGCAACGTCGGAGCCTGCACCACCTTCCTGAACCCGGCGGCTTAAGCCGTCCGGCGCGTAGCGAGCATCTCGGCTTCGAATTCGGCGATCGGTCGCGCGTGATGCGCCGCCTGGTTTTCGATCAGCGGGTCGGGCTTGGCCAGCCGGCGCAGGTCGGCAAGCAAAGTCAGGCGCACTTCGGCGCCGTTGACCGCGACGCCGTAGGGCCGCAACGTCCCGAAGGCCCGCGACAGGTTTTCCGGCGTCATGCCGAGCAATGACGCCAGCACGCGCTTTTCATGCGGCAGTTCGAACGTGTCGCCGTTGGCCCGCGCGTGGAGCTGCAGCAGATAATTGGCCAGACGCTCCACTCCGGTGCGGAGTTTCTGGTTCTTGATCGACCGCACCAGCCCGCGGTAGCAGCCCGAAAGTTCGCGTGCGATCGCAACGGCGAATGCCGCATCGTCAGCCATGCGCGCGCGGATTGCCGCGCCGGGAATCATCAGGATGTCGGAACGCTCGATCGTGCGCGCGCCCATCAGCGCTTCGGCATCGAGCACGACAGCAGCCAGAATGAAGGTTGATACCGGGCGCAGCACGGCCAGCACGGTTTCGCGGTCGTTCCACGTGCCCGAAAGTTCGACTTGCCCGTCGAGGAGCACGTACAAAAAATCGACGGTGTCGCCTTCGAGCAGCAATTGCGTATTCGCGGGAAAGCGCTGGAGGAACGCCGACAGCGTAATGGCTTCAAAGCTCGCCGCGTCGAGATCGGCGAACATCGGCAATGCGCGCATCCGTTCCGCATCCCCTGGTCGCATCGCTAGATCCCTTTGATTGCGCCAAGCCGGCAACGCCAATCAAGCCGAGTGGTTGATATTTGTCAAGCGCGGCTTTGCTGAACTGCAAACGCATCCATTGCAAAGCACCCCGTCGGACTTGTTTCACACGCTGCGGGCGGCTCGCTTGACATTCATCAATCAACCCACTGGCCGCACCTCATAGGCGGGTAGCCGGAACCGACGGCGTCGTGCCGATGGTGGCCGCGAATGGATTGATCGCATGACCATAACCTCAGGCAGGTCTGCCGCGAACCCGACGCTCCCTGTTGCTGCGGCACCCGGCGCGACGATGGCGCTGGGCATGAGCACCGCGGCGTTCACAATCTGCTTTGCCGCGTGGACGATCTTCTCGATCCTCGGCATCCAGATCCAGAAGGACCTCGGGCTGTCCGAAACGCAGTTCGGGCTGCTGGTGGCGACGCCGATCCTGACCGGCTCGCTGATCCGGCTGGTGCTCGGCATGTGGACCGACCAGATCGGCGGCCGCCGTGTGCAGGTGCTGGTGATGGTCGCTGCCGCCGTGGCGACCTGGCTGATGACCTATGCCACCACCTATCCGCAATTCCTGCTGGCGGCGCTGGGCATCGGCATCGCCGGTGGCGGCTTTGCGGTCGGCGTCACCTATGTCTCCAAATTCTATCCGGTGTCGCGGCAGGGCACGGCGCTCGGCATTTTCGGCGCCGGCAATATCGGCGCGGCCGTCACCAAATTCTTCGCACCGATGGTCATGCTGGCGCTGGGCTGGGAAGGCGTCGCGCGCGTCTGGGCGGCGGGGCTGGTGCTGATGGCGCTGGTCTTCTACGTCACCACCGCCGACGAGCCCGACCTTGCCGAACGCCGCGCCCGCGGGGCGCCGCCGCGCAGCTTTGCGGTGCAGTTCGCGCCGTTGCGCAATGTCCAGGTGCTGCGCTTTTCGCTGTACTACTTCTTCGTGTTCGGCGGGTTCGTGGCGCTGTCGCTGTGGCTGCCGCGCTATCTGATCGGCGCCTATGGCTTCGACCTCAAGTCCGCCGGCATGGTCGCGGTCGCCTATTCGGTGCCGGCGTCGCTGTTCCGCATCTATGGCGGCCATCTGGCGGATCAGGTCGGCGCCCGCAAGGTCATGTACTGGACGTTTCTGGTGTCGATCGCCACGACGTTCCTGCTGTCGTATCCGCCGACCACCTATAGCGTTGACGGCATCAACGGCCCGATCAACTTCCGCATTGCCACCGGGCCGGTAGCGTTCATCGTCATCGTCTTCGTGCTCGGCTTTTTCATGAGTCTCGGCAAGGCGGCGGTCTACAAGCACATTCCGGTCTATTATCCCGGCGATGTCGGCGCGGTCGGCGGGCTGGTCGGGATGATCGGCGGGCTGGGTGGCTTCGTGCTGCCGATCCTGTTCGGTGTCCTGAATGACCTGACGGGTATCTGGCAGAGCTGCTTCATGCTGCTGTTCCTGGTGGCGAGTGCCGCGCTGGTGTGGATGCACTTTGCAGTGCGCCAGATGGAGCGCGAGCACATGGGCACCGCGCTCGAGGACTTGCCGCAATTTCCCGAAATGCGCCCGATCCACACCGAGCAGGCCGCCGCCGCGCTGCGCCCCAGTCTGATTACCGACTGGCGCCCCGAAGAACCGGCGTTCTGGGCGGACGAGGGCCAGCGCATTGCGCGGCGCAACCTGAGGATATCGATCCCCGCGCTGTTCCTGTCGTTTGCGGTGTGGATGGTGTGGTCGAT
Organism: uncultured Polymorphobacter sp.; assembly: GCA_937871645.1. Taxonomy (GTDB): domain Bacteria; phylum Pseudomonadota; class Alphaproteobacteria; order Sphingomonadales; family Sphingomonadaceae; genus Polymorphobacter_A. The sequence goes on along the minus strand of CALMPZ010000591.1, from coordinate 5,677 downwards.
GGTCGTCGCCAAGCTCAAGCTGGTCGGCTTCGACTACACCACCAGCCAGCTGTTCTGGCTGGCGGCGCTGCCCGGCCTGTCGGGCGCGACGCTGCGGATCTTCTACAGCTTCATGGTGCCGGTGTTCGGCGGGCGGCTGTGGTCGACGCTGACGACCTGGTCGCTGCTGATCCCGGCGCTCGGTATCGGCTTTGCCGTCCGCAACCCTGAAACGCCGTACTGGATCATGCTGGTTCTGGCGCTGCTGTGCGGGCTCGGCGGCGGCAATTTCGCCTCGTCGATGTCGAACATCGGGTTCTTTTTCCCCAAGGCGGAAAAGGGCAAGGCGCTGGCGCTCAATGCCGGGCTCGGCAACCTCGGGGTTTCGGCGATGCAGTTCATCGTGCCGCTGGTCATCACCATCGGCGTGTTCGGCGCGCTCGGCGGTGCCGGTCGCCCAGCGAGCGACAGCCAGGAGCTGATGTACCTGCAAAACGCCGGCTTCATCTGGGTGCCGTTCATCATCGCCTCGGCGTTCGCCTGCTGGTTCGGGATGAACGATCTGGCATCCGCCAAGGCTTCGTTCGCCGAACAGTCGATCATTTTCCAGCGCAAGCACAACTGGATCATGTGCTGGCTGTACACCGGCACCTTCGGGTCGTTCATCGGCTTTTCGGCAGCGTTCCCGCTGCTGACGAAAATTCTGTTCCCCGATGTCAACGCGCTCAAGATCGCCTTTATCGGGCCGCTGGTCGGCGCGTTGTCGCGGTCGTTCACCGGCGGGATTGCCGATCGCTTCGGCGGCGCGCGGGTGACGATCTGGGTGTTCGTGCTGATGATGGCGGGCACGGCGGGGCTGCTTTACGTGCTCGGCGCCAAGGACCAGAGCTGGGCGTTTGCGGCGTTCTTCGGCTGCTTCCTGCTGCTGTTCTTCGCGACAGGCGTCGGCAATGCCTCGACCTTCCAGATGATCCCGGCGATCATGCGGCTCGAAATTGCCCGGCTCGAACCAGGCTTGACGCCGGCCCAGCAGCGCCAGCAGGCTGAAAAGGAAAGCGCCGCAATCACCGGCTTCACCTCGGCGATTGCCGCTTACGGCGCGTTCTTCATCCCCAAAAGCTTCGGCTTTTCGATCGACCTGAGCGGCGGCGCCAACGGCGCGCTGTGGGGCTTCCTCGGGTTCTACGTCTCCTGCCTGGCGATCACCTGGTTTGTCTATTCACGCCCCGGCGGGCTGCTCCACGCCGCCGAACGCACGCCGCGCCTGCAACCGGCCCAATAAGGAAATTCCGATGAGCCACGTCCTCGACCGGCTGACCTTCTTCCGTCGCAAGTCCGAACCGTTTTCGGACGGCCACGGCGCGATGAACAATTATGACCGTAAATGGGAGGATGCCTACCGCAGCCGCTGGCAGCACGACAAGATCGTGCGCTCGACGCACGGCGTCAACTGCACCGGGTCTTGCTCGTGGAAGATCTACGTCAAGGGCGGCATCGTCACCTGGGAAACCCAGCAGACCGACTATCCGCGCACCCGCCCCGACCTGCCCAACCACGAACCGCGCGGCTGCGCACGCGGTGCGTCGTACAGCTGGTATCTCTATTCGGCGAACCGCGTGAAGTACCCGCTGATCCGTGGCCGGCTGGTCAAATTGTGGCGCGAGGCGCGCGCGACAATGGCGCCGGTCGCGGCCTGGGCGTCGATCGTCGGTGACGAAGCCAAGCGCAGTTCATACACCAGGCGTCGCGGCGGCGGCGGCTTCGTCCGCGTCGGCTGGGATGAAGCCAACGAGATCATCGCGGCAGCCAACGCCCACACCGTCAAGCGCTGGGGACCCGACCGGGTGTTCGGCTTCTCGCCGATCCCGGCAATGTCGATGATCTCCTACGCGGCCGGCGCGCGCTATCTGCAGCTGCTCGGCGGCGTCTGCGGGTCATTCTACGACTGGTATTGCGACCTGCCGCCCGCCAGCCCGCAAACCTGGGGCGAGCAGACCGACGTGCCCGAATCGGCCGACTGGTTCAATTCGGGGTTCATCATCGTCTGGGGCTCGAACGTCCCGCAGACGCGCACCCCCGACGCGCATTTCTATACCGAGGTGCGCTACAAGGGCACCAAGTCGGTGGTCATCTGCCCCGATTATTCCGAAGCCTCGAAATTCGCCGACCTGTGGATTTCGGTCAAGCAGGGCACCGATGCGGCGCTGGCGCTGGCGATGGGCCATGTCATCCTGACCGAGTACCACCGCGACCGCGAGGTGCCGTATTTCCGCGACTATGCGCGGCAATATACCGACATGCCGCTGCTGGTCCGGCTGGTCGAAAAGGATGGCCGCTACACCCCCGAACGGCTGCTGCGTGCCGCCGACTTCCCCGGCGATCTGGGGCAGACGAACAACCCCGACTGGAAGACCGTCGGGCTTGATGCCGCGACCGGCGAACCCGTCGTGCCGCTGGGCTCGATCGGCTTTCGCTGGGGCGAGCAAGGCAAATGGAACCTTGACGAAAAGGATGCCGATGGCCGCGACGCGGTGCTGCAGCTCGGCCTCAAGGGCAAGCACGACGCCGTCGTCGATGTCGATTTCCCGTACTTCGGCAACCAAGCCTCGAACGGCTTTGCATCGACCGATCACCCAGACCGGCTGATGCGCCGCATCCCCGCCAAGCGCCTGCAGCTCAAGGACGGCGAGGCGCTGGTCGCATCGGTCTATGACCTGTTCCTGGCGAACTACGGCGTCGATCAGGGGCTGGGCGGCGACCATCTGGCGCAAAGCTATGACGACCCCGCCCCCTATTCGCCGGCATGGGCGGAGGCGATCAGCAGCGTCCCGCGCGACCAGATCATCGCCACCGCGCGTGGCTTTGCCACCAACGCCGAAAAGACCAAGGGCAAGTCGATGATCATCATCGGCGCGGCGATGAACCATTGGTACCACATGGACATGAACTACCGCGGCGTCATCAACATGCTGGTGATGTGCGGCTGCATCGGCCAGTCGGGCGGCGGCTGGTCGCACTATGTCGGCCAGGAGAAATTGCGCCCGCAAACCGGCTGGGCGCCATTGGCGTTCGCGCTCGACTGGGGCCGCCCGCCGCGCCAGCAGAACTCCACCAGCTTCTTCTACGCGCACACTGACCAGTGGCGCTACGAGACGCTCGATGTCGGCGAAATCCTGTCGCCGACTGCCGATCCGGCAGCGTGGCAGACGACCTTCCTCGATCTCAACGCCAAGGCCGAGCGCATGGGCTGGCTGCCGAGCGCACCGGCGCTCAAGGTCAATCCGATCGAGGTCTGCAACGCCGCCGACGCCGAAGGCATCGACCCGAAGGACTATGCAGTCCGCGAACTCGAGGCCAAGCGCCTCGACATGAGCTGCATGGACCCCGATGCGCCCGAAAACTGGCCGCGCAACATGTTCGTCTGGCGCTCGAATCTGCTCGGCTCGTCGGGCAAGGGCCATGAGTATTTCCTCAAGCACCTGCTCGGCACCACCAACGGCGTGCTCGGCAAGGACCTTGGCGAAATGGGGCGGCGCAAGCCCGTCGATGTCAAATGGCACGACCAAAGCCCGGAGGGAAAACTCGACCTGCTGGTGACGATCGACTTCCGCATGTCGACGACCTCGGTCTATTCGGACATCGTGTTGCCGACGGCGACCTGGTACGAAAAGAACGACCTCAACACGTCGGACATGCACCCGTTCATCCACCCGCTGACCGCTGCCGTCGATCCGGCATGGGAATGCCGGTCGGACTGGGACATCTTCAAGGGCATTGCGAAGACCTTCTCCGCCGTCGCCCCCGAAGTGCTGGGGGTCGAACGCGATCTGGTGCTGACCGCAATCCAGCACGACAGCCCCGGTGAGCTGGCACAGGGCGGTGATGTCCGCGACTGGTGGAAGGGTGAAACGCCGCTGCTGCCGGGCAAGACCGGCCCGCAGATGACGGTGGTCGAGCGCGACTACCCGGGGCTATACGCGCGCTTCACGTCGCTTGGGCCGCTGATGACCAAGGTCGGCAATGGCGGCAAGGGCATCGCCTGGCCGACAACCCACGAAGTGGCGGCGCTGGCGGCTCTCAACGGCGTCGTCGCCGATGGGCCGACCAAGGGACTGCCGCGCATCGAGACCGACATCGACGCGTGCGAAGTCGTGCTGATGCTCGCGCCCGAAACCAACGGCGAAGTCGCGGTGCGCAGCTGGGAAGCGCTTGGCAAGCAGACCGGCATCGACCACACGCACCTGGCAAAGCCCAAGGAAGACGAAAAAATCCGTTTCCGCGACATTGTCGCGCAGCCGCGCAAGATCATCTCGTCGCCGACCTGGTCGGGGATCGAGAGCGAGCACGTCTGCTATAACGCCGGCTACACCAACGTCCATGAACGCATCCCGTGGCGGACGCTGTCGGGGCGCCAGCAGCTCTATCAGGATCACGGATGGATGCGCGCGTTCGGCGAGGGCTTCTGCGTCTATCGCCCGCCGGTCGATCTCAAGACCACCGCACCGATAGCCGGGGTTCGTCCCAACGGCGAAAAGCAGATCGTCCTCAACTTCATCACGCCGCACCAGAAATGGGGCATCCATTCGACCTACAGCGACAATCTGATGATGCTGACGCTCAATCGCGGCGGCCCGGTGGTGTGGATTTCCGAAACCGACGCCAAAACCGCCGGCATCGTCGATAACGACTGGGTCGAGGCCTACAACAGCAACGGCGCGCTGACGGCGCGCGCGGTGGTGTCGCAACGCATCCGCGAAGGCACGGTATTCATGTACCATGCCCAGGAGAAGATCGTGAACACGCCGGGGTCCGAAATGACCGGCAACCGCGGCGGCATCCACAATTCGGTGACGCGCACCGTGCTCAAGCCGACGCACATGATCGGCGGCTATGCGCAGCTGTCGTACGGCTTCAACTATTACGGCACCGTCGGCAGCAACCGCGACGAGTTCGTCATCATCCGCAAGATGACCGAAGTCGACTGGCTCGACGGGTCGGCCGTGCAGCAAGTGGGGACCAAGGCATGAAAATCCGCGCGCAAATCGGCATGGTGCTCAACCTCGACAAATGCATCGGCTGTCACACCTGTTCAGTGACCTGCAAGAATGTCTGGACCAACCGCGAAGGGGTCGAATACGCTTGGTTCAACAACGTCGAGACCAAGCCCGGCATCGGTTATCCCAAGCAGTGGGAAAACCAGAAAAAATGGAACGGCGGCTGGGTCAAGAAATCCAACGGCAAGATCGAACCAAGGCTGGGCGGCAAATGGCGGATTCTGGCGAAAATCTTCGCTAACCCCGACCTCCCCGAAATCGACGACTATTACGAACCCTTCGATTTCGATTACGCGCACCTGCAATCGGCGCCCGAGCAAAAGGCCTTCCCGACCGCGCGTCCGCGTTCGGCGATCAGCGGCGAACGCATCGAAAAGATCGAATGGGGCCCGAACTGGGAAGAAATCATGGGCGGCGAGTTTGCCAAGCGCAGCGCCGACATCAATTTCGAAGGCGTCCAGAAGGAGATCTACGGGCAGTTCGAAAACAGCTTCATGATGTACCTGCCGCGGCTGTGCGAACATTGCCTCAACCCGACCTGCGTTGCCGCCTGCCCGTCGAGCGCGATCTACAAGCGCGAGGAAGACGGCATCGTGCTGATCGACCAGGACAAATGCCGCGGCTGGCGGATGTGCGTGTCGGCA
>CALMPZ010000590.1 GCA_937871645.1 uncultured Polymorphobacter sp. | reverse complement strand
GGCGCATCGACAGGCGCACCTTGCCGCGGTCGTCGATGCCGAGCACCTTGACCTTGACCTGCTGACCTTCGCTGAGCACGTCCTTGACGACGGCAACGCGGTCGTTCTGGATTTCGGAGATGTGGACGAGACCGTCCTTGGCACCCATGAAATTCACGAACGCGCCGAAATCGACCATCGACACGACCTTGCCGGTGTAGATCTCGGCGACTGCCGCATCATTAAAAAAACAATAGATCCACTTGCGCGCAGCGGCGATCTCTTCAGGATCGCTCGATGCGATCTTGACCGTGCCGTCGTCTTCGATGTCGACCTTGGCGCCCGTCGTCGCGACGATTTCACGAATGACCTTGCCGCCGGTGCCGATAACGTCGCGGATCTTGTCCTTGGGCACCTGCATCGTTTCGATGCGCGGTGCGTGCGCCGACATTTCTTCACGCGTGTGGTCGAGCGCCTTGGCCATTTCGCCGAGGATGTGCGCGCGACCGGCCTTGGCCTGGTCCAAAGCGACCTTCATGATCTCTTCGGTGATGCCGGCGATCTTGATGTCCATCTGCAGCGCGGTGACGCCTTCCGACGTACCGGCAACCTTGAAGTCCATGTCGCCGAGGTGATCTTCGTCACCCAGGATGTCGCTGAGAACCGCGAAATCCTTGCCTTCCAAGATGAGCCCCATCGCGATACCGGCGACCGGACGCGTCAACGGCACACCGGCATCCATCATCGCCAGCGAGGCGCCACAGACGGTCGCCATCGATGACGAGCCGTTCGACTCGGTGATGTCCGACAGAACGCGGATGGTGTACGGGAAGGCTTCCTTCGACGGCAGCACGCCATGGACAGCGCGCCAGGCGAGCTTGCCATGGCCGATGTCGCGGCGACTGGGGGCGCCGAAGCGACCGACTTCACCGACCGAATACGGCGGGAAGTTGTAGTGCAGCATGAAGCGTTCGTAGCGCAGGCCGTCGAGACCGTCGATCATCTGTTCGGCGTCGGCGGTGCCGAGCGTCGTCGAGACAATCGCCTGGGTTTCGCCGCGGGTGAACAGCGCCGAACCGTGGGTGCGGGGCAGGAAGCCGACGATCGCTTCGATCTGGCGCACCGTCTTGGTGTCGCGGCCATCGATGCGGCTGCCGTCCTTGAGGATGGCACCACGGACGATTTCGCCTTCAAGCTTCTTGAACAGCTTGCCAGCCTTCTGCTGGGTGGCGCTGTCGGCATCGGCGAACAACGGCTTCATCTTGGCCTTGGCGTCAGCGAGCGCCTGCTGGCGTTCCGACTTCTTGGTCAGCTTGTAGGCGGCGGTGATGTCCTTGCCGACGGCCTTTTTGATCTGCGCCAGCATCTCGATGTTGTCGGGGATGGCGAGATCCCACGGATCCTTGGCGGCCTTTTCGGCGAGCGCGATGATCGCCTTGATCACCGGCTGGATGCCGCGGTGCGCGAACATCACGGCGCCGAGCATTTCGTCTTCCGAAAGCTCCTTGGCTTCGGATTCGACCATCATGACGGCGTCATTCGTGCCGGCGACGACTAGGTCGAGACGGCCTTCGGCGAGCTGCGCCTTGGTCGGGTTGAGGATGTATTCGCCGTCGGTGTAGCCGACGCGCGCCGAAGCGATCGGGCCCATGAACGGCACGCCTGACAGGCAAAGCGCGGCCGACGCGGCGATCATCGCCACCATATCGGCTTCGTTTTCGCCGTCATAGCTCAGAACCTGGGCGATGACGTTGATTTCGTTGTAGAAACCTTCGGGGAACAGCGGGCGGAGCGGACGGTCGATCAGGCGGCTGGTCAGCGTCTCATGCTCGGTGGCACCGCGCTCGCGCTTGAAGAAGCCACCCGGGATACGGCCGGCAGCGCTGTACTTTTCCTGATAGTTGACGGTCAGCGGGAAGAAATCCTGGCCTTCCTTGACGCTCTTGGCAGCCGTGACGGCGCACAGAACGACGGTTTCGCCATAGGTGGCGAGCACGGCGCCATCGGCCTGACGGGCGATGCGGCCGGTTTCGAGGGTCAGCTTGCGGCCGCCCCATTCGAGTTCCTGCTTGTGGATATTGAACATGATTTTCGTCTTTCGTTTGCATGCGCCCGACCCGATGCCGTGCGCGGCCTACACTTCCGAAACCGTGGCACCATTGCCGTGGTTCGGAATACAAAACAGGCCCCCGGGTGTGCCGGAGGCCTGTCTATGCTTTGGAACTGCTGGTTACTTGCGCAGTCCGAGCTTGGCGATGAGCGCGGTGTAGCGCGCCATGTCGCGGCTTTTCAGATAATCGAGCAACGCACGACGACGGTTGACCATCATCAGCAGACCGCGACGCGAATGGTTGTCCTTGGCGTGGGTCTTGAAATGTTCGGTCAGCGTCTGGATGCGATCGGTGATGATGGCGACCTGCACTTCGGGCGAACCGGTATCGGTTGCGGTGCGGGCGTTATCGGTAATGACAGCGGCTTTGCGCTCGGCGGTAATCGACATCATTGTCTCCTCAAATTACAAGTTGAACCCGCGCACGACCCGTATCGCGGTGGCATCAATGTCCACCAAAGCAACCGGAACAGGCCCGTCGGTCGCCAGATACAGCCCGTGGTATGCGGGGTGCCCGGGGAGCGTGCGTCCTTGACGGAGCGCGGTCGCTTCTTCGGGCGAGACTGCGTAAGCCGGGATGTCGTCCAGCCCTGCAGTCAGCGGCAAAACCGCCTGTTCAAGGCCGGCCTCCTGCAGCAAAGCCGCCCAATTGTCCAGCGAAATCGCTTGCGCCAGCGTAAACGGCCCGGCGCGCGTCCGGCGCAAAGCGCTGACATGGCCAACGGTATCCAGCGTCAGTGCGATGTCGCGCGCCAGGCTCCGGACGTAGGTGCCCTTCGAACAGGTGACTTCGAAACGCGCCGTATCGGTATCGCAATCGACGAGGTTCAGCGCGTGGATGGTCAGGTGGCGCGCCGCGAGTTCGAACGCCTCGCCGGCACGCGCCAGCTTGTAGGCGCGGACGCCGTCGACCTTGAGCGCCGAAAACCCCGGTGGTACCTGCACGATAGGGCCGCGGAACTGCGGCAGCACGGCTTCGATCTGGTCGCGCGTCGGCCGCACATCGCTTTCGGCAACAACCTCGCCCTCGGCATCATCGGTGGCGGTCGCCTGCCCCCAGCGCACTTCGAAGGCATAGCCCTTGGTCGCGTCGAGCATCCGGCCGGCGAGCTTCGTCGCCTCGCCCAGCGCAATCGGCAGCACGCCGGTCGCCAGCGGATCGAGCGTGCCGCCATGGCCGATCTTGGTCTTGGCGAAGCCGCCGGTGCGCAGGATACGCTTCACCGCAGCAACACCTTGCGCGCTCGACAGGCCCAGCGGCTTGTCGAGCACCACCCAGCCGTGGATGCTCACAGCCAGGCTTTCAAGGCGTCTGATTCCTCGCCGGGCAGCAGCGACAGGATGACGGTGTCGCGGACATGGCCGGTCCAGGTGATCTTGTTGCGGCGCAGGATGCCCTCCTGCTTGGCGCCGAGCTTGCGGATGGCGGCCTGCGAGCGGGTGTTGCGGACATCGACATCGAAGTGGATGCGGTGGAAGCCGAGCGCCCAGGCGTGGCGCACCATCGCCGCCTTGACCGCGAAGTTGAAACCGCTGCCGCGCACCCACGGCGCGAGATAGGTGTAGCCGATGGCAATCGCGCGGTTGCCGGGCTCGATGCCGTACCAGCTGGTGCAGCCGACGACGCGGTCGCCCTCCAGCACGGCGAACGCCAGCTGGTTGGTGCCGGTGGCCAGCTTGCCGTCGAACTCACGGTCGAAATCTTCGCCGGTCAGGTTGGTCGAATAGATCGGCCAGATTTCGGTGTCGGCGGCGCATGCCGCGCGCAGGCCTTCGCGGTGTACCTCGGCGATCGGCACCAGCCGCGCCGGCCCCGCCGCCAGCGGCACATGCAGCGTTTCGGGCGTCATGCGTCGTCGTCGAGCTCGTCGTCGCGGATATCCGAAAGGCGGCGCGGCTTGACGTCGGGTTCGAGGTCGCGGGCGATGCGCGGGTTGCGCAGGATCGCGTCGATCTTGGCGCCGGCGTCGAAGCTTTCGTCGAGGCGGAACTGCATGTCGGGGGTGTATTTGGTCGCCAGCCGCTTGGCGACTTCGCCACGGATGTAGCGGGTGTGTTCGCGCAGCGCCTTGAGCACCGGCTCGGCATCGGCGCCGCCGAGCGGCATGATGAACGCGGTGGCGTGGCGCAAATCGGGCGAGACGCGCACCTCGCTGACCGAGATGATGTGCGTGTCGAGCACCGGATCGCGGATTTCGCGGCGGCTCAGCAGTTCGGCGAGCGCGTGGCGCACCTGTTCGCCGATGCGCAGCAAGCGGACCGAGCGGCCCTTCTCTTCAACCGGACGCGCCATCAGCGGGGCAACCTTTGCAGCCATTCGACAATCGCCGCGGTCAGTGCGACGCGGTGATCCGAGAGATAGTGATCGGTGGGCCAGATGTAAGACGTGACCTTCGCACCGGGCACCGCCTCGACCGATTTGGCGAGCGCGGCGTTGACGGTACCGAAGCCCGCCGAACCGCCGCTGCCGGTGGTGCCGCCGAAGATCAGCAGCGGCGCCTTGGCGAGTGCGGGGGCTTGCGCCTCGTTGTTCCAGCCCGCGGCGTTCGCCGCCATTTCGGCAAGCAGGCCCTGCGCGATGATGCCCGAAATCGGCGGCATGCTTTCGGCCAGCCCGGCGACGATGGCCGCCTGTGCCTGCGGATTCGACAGCCCGGCCGCGCTCGCCGCCGGGTTCCACGCGTCGATCAGGATGACGCCCGCCAGCCCCGGATTGTGCGCGGCGGTCTGCACGGTCATGAAACCGCCCATGCTGTGGCCGGCGATGACGA
>CALMPZ010000589.1 GCA_937871645.1 uncultured Polymorphobacter sp. | reverse complement strand
CTAAGACCAGCGTACAACCTCTGGTTCGCATGACCGGCCCCGCTCACACCGAGCGGGGCCGGTTTGCTTTGTGCGGTGTCAGAAGCCGATATTGAGGAAGAATGCCGGGCCGCTGTAGTTGTAGCGGACAAAGCCCTCCCAGTCGGGGCGCGCTACATCGAGGCTGTAGTGGACGTAGCGCCAGCCGACACCGAAACCGACATGGTCCCAGACGCGGGCATTGGCGGTCGCCCAGACATAGGTCAGCCCGCCGCTATAGTCGCCGACGGTCAGCGACAGCCAGTCGATGCGGCCTTGCAGCGAGAAGGTCTTGTTGATGTCCCAGGCGACATAGGCGCCAATCGTGGGCAGCGGCACGAGCTGGTCCTGGCGCCGCTGGTCAATGGGGATGACGACCGAATTGACGCGCCCCTGCCCCGAAATCGACGCGGCGAAGTCGGTGACATGCGCGCCGATGTCGGCGCCGAGTTCCCATTGCGGCGTCTTGACGAATGAGTAGCCGATGGTGCCGCGGTAGACAGTGGTGTCGAAGCTGCTGTCGACATCGACGCCGGCGTCATAGGTGACATTGTCCCAAACAATGTTGCGGCGCAGCTGGTAGCTCGACGACCGCGACAGCCGGTAATATTCGGCTTCGATGCGAAAGCGGTTACCGAGCCGCATCCCGGCTTCAAATGCCGGCAGCCATTCCGAATCGGCCATGCCGAGATCGTCCTCGATATCGATGACGGTGCCGTCGATCGGCAGGCCCGGCAGGCTGACCTGCAAGGTCGTGCTGATATGCGGCTTGTACGCCGAAACCGACAGATAGTAGCGGTCATCGATGCGCGCCGCGTGCGCGGGTAGCGCCGCCGCAAGCCCGACCGCCAAAGCCGCACATTTAACGCCGTGCATCACCTGAATCCCCCTGAGCCGTGGCGCATATTGCCGAATGGATACGGTGACTTGCAAGGCTTCAAATCGACCCGGCAATCCGCGACTTGCCGAATCCGGACGATGCCGCCAGTGTCGCGCCACAACCAAAAACAGCTACTTCGGGGAGATCTAACAATGGCAACAACAGGCGGACGCGTGGCCGGCAAGGTGGCGCTGATTACCGGCGGCGCGCGCGGCATGGGGGCAGCGCATGCGCGGCTGTTCGTCGCCGAGGGCGCCAAGGTCGTCATCGGCGACATTCTCGATGCCGAAGGCGCCGCGCTCGCCGCCGAACTTGGCGAAAACGCCCGCTACATCCACCTCGATGTCACGCAACCCGACGACTGGGCGGCGGCGGTGGCACTGTGCGTCGCCGATTTCGGTGGCTTGAGCGTGCTCGTCAACAATGCCGGCATCTTCGGCGGCGCACCGATTGTCGATCACCCGATCGACATGTGGCAGCGCTTCCTCGACGTCAATCTAACCGGCCCGTTCCTCGGTATCCGTGCCGCGACGACCACGCTGGTGGCATCCGGGAACGCCTCGATCATCAATATCTCGTCGATTGCGGGCTTGCGCGGCGCGGCGGGTGGCCATGCCTATGTCGCGTCGAAATTCGGGCTGCGCGGGCTGACCAAATCGGTCGCGGCCGAACTCGCGCCGTTCGGCGTGCGCTGCAATTCGGTGCACCCCGGCATCATCGACACGCCGATGGCCGCAGGCCTCAACAGTGCCGGCTATGACTACCCCATCGGTCGCATGGCGCGCGCCGACGAGGTGTCGAAACTGGTACTGTTCCTCGCCAGCGACGATTCGAGCTATTCGACCGGCAGCGAGTTCACCGTCGACGGCGGGCTGACGATGGGCGGCATTTCACCGACGCGCGGCAA
>CALMPZ010000588.1 GCA_937871645.1 uncultured Polymorphobacter sp. | reverse complement strand
GCCCATGGCCTCGCCGCCGATCTGCTCAAGGCCTATCCCGTGCCGCTCGCGCCGGACAAGGCGCCAGATTTGACGCGCGGCGCCACCTTGTTCGCGCAGAATTGCGCGAGCTGCCACGGCAAGACCGGGGATGGGCATGGCCCCGATGCTGCAAAACTCACGACGCCGCCGATCGCTTTTAGCGAGGTGACGCGCGCGCGGCAGCGCAGTCCCTTCGCGCTCTACCAAGTCATCGACCAGGGCATTGACGGCACTGCGATGCAAAGCTTTGCGAACTTGCCGAGCGAAGATCGCTGGGCCCTGGCCTTCTATGCCGGTCGCTTCGCCTTTCCCGATGCTCTTGCAAGCCAGGGCGAGCGGCTGTGGAAGTCCGATCCCGACCTGCGGCACAGGATTCCCGACCTGACGACATTGGCGGGGCTGACACCCGAGGTCCTTGCGAAGACGATCGGACCAGACAGGGCGGACGCGGTGATCGCCTATCTGCGCCGCCACCCGGACGCGGTGATCCGGCAGGCTCCCGGTTCGCTGACCACCGCGCGCGAAAAACTGGCACGGAGTCTTGCCGCCTATCGTGGTGGCGACCGCCACGCGGCCCAGGAACTCGCGCTCGCCGCCTATCTCGACGGATTCGAGCCGCTCGAGCCGATGCTGACCGCGCGCGACGCGACGCTCATGGGGCATATCGAAAGCGCCATGGGCGAGTTCCGGGCATCGCTCCAGCAAGGTCGCCCCGCCGACGAGATCGCCACGCGCGTCGAGGTGCTCAATGGCCTGTTCGACGATGCTGACGCGGCATTGTCCCCGGATGCCGCGAGTAGCGCCTCGACCTTCCTTGGTGCATTCACCATCCTGCTGCGGGAAGGGCTCGAAGCTCTGCTGATCGTCGTCGCGATGATCGCTTTCTTACGCAAGGCCGAGCGGCCGGAAGTGCTGCCCTACGTCCATGGCGGCTGGATCGGCGCGCTCGTCGCCGGCGCGATCACCTGGGTGATCGCGACCTATGCAATCGGAATCAGCGGCGCGAGCCGGGAGCTTACCGAAGGGTTTGGATCGTTGTTCGCGGCCGTCGTCCTGCTCTCCGTGGGAATATGGATGCACGGCAAGGCGCAGGCGGACCAATGGCAACGCTACATCCGCGAGAAGATGTCGCGCGCACTGTCGCGGCAGTCGGCCTGGTTTATGTTCGGCTTAGCCTTCATCGTTGTTTATCGCGAGGTGTTCGAGACAGTCCTATTTTATGCTGCGCTTTGGACCCAAGGCAACGGCGGCATGATGCTGGCCGGCGCCGGTTCGGCACTCCTGCTACTCGGCCTCATCGCCTGGGCCATGCTGCGCTATAGTCGCGACCTGCCGATCGCGAAATTCTTCGCCTACAGCGCTTGGCTAATGGCAATGCTCACCGTCGTTCTCGCGGGCAAAGGCGTGTCGGCGCTGCAGGAAGCAGGCATAGTCGGCATCACGCCGGTCGCGGGCGGGTTCCGGGTGTCCATATTCGGTATCTTCCCCACCTTACAGTCACTGGCCGCTCAATTTCTGATGCTCATCGCTGTGTTCGGTGGCTTTATTCTCAATCGGTGCCGTGTCGCGGCGGCAGCCCCGTGATGCAGCCCAAGCGTACGAGCAATATTCAACGTGAGGGGCTCGCGCTGGCCAGACTTGTTCAACGGCGTTTTGCTTGCAGCGCTGTTCCTCAATTTGGCGCTGGCCATCATCTGTCAGGCGTTCGCCGAACTGGCGTCCGCAGCGCACCTGGCTTCCCAACCGACCGTGACGCGGCTATAGCCCTGATGATGACGGTCGGACAATCATGGTGGCGCAGACTGGGCGGCGCGCTTGCGGCGTGCTTGGTCGCGCTATTGATCCTCGCGCCATTGGCCGATTCGTTCGTCTGCCTTGGCGATGAGGCGACAACGTCAACGCAAACGTTCGCTGCCCTGGAACCTGTAGCGAGCCAGAGCCCCGTTGATACCGATCACCAGCGCGGCGACCCCGGGCTTTGCACGCATGGGCATTGCCATCACGGTGCTTCATTCGTCATGGCAAGCATTGGTCCCGCCGGCGCGGTGGCACCATTGACCAGCGTGTTGGCGCCCCGCCATGCAGCGGCGTTGGTGTCGATAACAGCACAAAGGCTCGACGACCCTCCACGCGCCTGACGGCCAGCCGCGCGACCGATTCCGGCGCGCACCTGTCCCGTTAATCAGGCGAGATTTCCTTTGTCCATTCATCGATGGTGGCCGCTTGCTGCGGCCTCGATTGGCGCGAGCGCGCTGACGCTGGCGGCGCAAATCGCCGTTGCGGCTCCCGCACCGCCGTTTTCCGAATTGCTGCGGCAGACGCAGACGACCGCACCGCGACTGGCCGAGGCGCAGGCGGCGATTGGCGAAGCCCAGGGCAATGCGGCGCAGGCCCGCGCACGCCCCAACCCGTCGGTGGCGGTCGAGGTCGAGAATTGGGGCGGTTCAAAGCAGTATCAGGGCTTCACCACGACCGAGACGACAGCGCGGTTCGAACAACCATTCGAGCTCGGCGGAAAGCGGTCGGCGCGCATCGCCGCCGGCGACGCCGGGGTGGCAGCGGCGCAGGCCCGTGCCGGACTTGGCGGTGGTGACTTTGCGTTCGATCTCGCAGCTGCCTACGCCGTCGCCGAAGCGGCAGAATTGCGGCTGCAACTGGCGCAGGACAGCGTCGCGCTGGCGCAGGAAGACGCGCGTATCGCCGGGGCGCTGGTCAAGGCGGGCAAGGAAGCCGATTTGCGCGCAGTGCAGGCCGCCAGTGCTGTGGAGGCGTCACGCGCCGGCGTCGATGCCGCACGCGCCGAACGTGCAGACGCGTTCGCACGGCTGAGCGCGCTGGCGGGTGCCACCGAGCCCTACACCTCGATCCCGGTCAGTTTGCTGGTCCACGCCGACCGGATCGAAACGCCGGCCGCGCCCGACCCGATGAAAAGTCCAGCGTATCGAGCAGCGCTGGCCGAACGTGATGCCGCGGCGGCGCGCGCAACGGTCGAAAAAACCCGCGCGACACTCGACCTTACCGCAGGCATCGGCGTGCGCCGGTTCGCTGCCGAGGACGTGACGGCGCTGGTTGGTGGCATATCGATGCCGCTGCCGTTGTTCGATCGCAACCGCGGCAACATCGCTGCTGCACACGCGGCACTGTCCGGTGCCGAAGCACGGCTGGCGGCAGCGCGCTTCGACGCGCAGGCTGATGTCAGTGCGGCGATTTCCCGCGCGGACGCAGCGCTCAGCCGGATATCATCGGCGCAAGCGAGCGAACGCAGCGCCGCCGAGGCCTACCGACTGGTCCGCATCGGCTATCAGGCGGGCAAGCTCGGCCAGCTCGACGTGCTCAACGCGCGGCGCATGCTGCTCGACGCCCGCGCTCAGACCATCAACGCCCGGCTTGAACGGCTCAGCGCCGAAGCCGCGCTGGCGCGCCTGAATGGCGTCGCCCCTTTTGGAGACATTTGATGACGGCAAATCGAAATTTGTTGCTTGGCGTTGCCGTGACGGCGCTGATCGCCGGTTTTGGCGGATATGGTCTGGCGCGGTGGTCGCCTCCCGAGCCGATGATGGAGGCGGCTAAGGCAGAACCAGCGGAGCATGCCGCCGACGCCCTGACGCTGTCGACCGACGCAATTCGTGGTGCCGGTATCGTGGTAGAGCCGGTTGCGGCAGGGGGGCTGTCAGGCGAAATCCTCGCACAGGCAATTGTGGCAGCGTCGCCGACCGGCCAGGCGGTGTTGACCGCACGCGCGGCGGGTGCGGTGACCCAAATCTACAAGCGCCTCGGCGACCCGGTCCGGGCTGGCGAAGCGTTGGCGTTGGTTGAAAGCCGCGACGCCGCGCAATTTGCTGCCGACCGCAGCGCAGCCGCAGCGCGCGCCGCGCAGGCCGCGCGTAATCTGGCGCGCGAAAAGTCGCTCTATGACCAACGCGTGTCGCCGCGTGCAGACTATGAAAACGCGCAGGCCGAAGCTGCAACCGCACAGGCCGAAGCCACGCGTGCCGCCAATGCCGCGAGCGCTGCTGGCGTTGCCGCCAATGGCCGCGGGGTTATCGTTGCCAGCCCGATAGCGGGACGCGTTACCGCCGCACCGGCGGTGCTCGGCGCATTCGTCCAGCCCGAGACCGAATTATTCCGCGTCGCCGATTCGCGCCGCATCCAAATCGAGGCGGCGATTGGCAATGTCGATGCCCAGCGCGTTGCTGCCGGTGACCGTGCGGTCATCGAAGCCGGCGATGGTGTCACGGTCGCGGGCAAGGTCCGCGCAGTAACTCCGACGCTCGATGCGGAGACGCGGCAGGCAACTGCGGTCATCGAACCCATCGGCGGCAGCTTCCGTCCCGGCCAGTCGCTGCGTGTGCGCATCCTGCCGCGCACCGCGGCGATCAGCGAGGGCATCGTGGTTCCCGAGGATGCCGTACAGAGCATCGACGGCCGCGACATGGCGTTCGTGCGCACCCCGACCGGATTTGTCGCCACGCCGGTCACCATCGGCGCGCGCAGCGGCAGCCGCGTTGAAATTACCTCCGGGCTCAAGCCCGGACAATCGGTCGCAACGCACAATGCGTTCCGGCTCAAGGCCGAGCTCGCCAAGGGCAGTGGCGACGAAGCCGAGGGACACTGAGCCATGCTTGCAAGCCTGATTGCACTTTCGGTCCGTGCGCGTGTCGCGGTAGTCATACTGACGCTGGCGGTCGCCCTGATCGGCCTTTGGCAGCTTGGCAAACTGCCGATAGACGCGGTTCCTGACATTACCAACAAGCAGGTACAGATCAGTATTTCGGCACCGGGCCTATCGCCGGTCGAGATCGAAAAGCGCGTGACGTTTCCGATCGAAACCGCGCTCGCCGGTATTCCCGGCCTTGAACGCACCTGGTCGATCTCGCGCAACGGCTTCGCGCAGGTGACAGCGGTATTCAGCGAAGCCACCGACCTGTATTTCGCGCGTCAGCAGGTCAGCGAGCGGCTGACACAAGCGCGCGACAGCTTTCCCAATGGGGTGCAGCCGCAGATCGGCCCGGTGAGCACCGGGCTCGGCGAAATCTTTACCTACGCGGTCGATTTCAAGCATCCAGGCGGCAAGGGCGCTACAATCCGCAACGGCCTGCCCGGCTGGCAGTCCGATGGCAGCTTCATCACGCCCG
>CALMPZ010000587.1 GCA_937871645.1 uncultured Polymorphobacter sp. | reverse complement strand
TGATGGGCGACGGCGTGAATGTGGCGGCACGCCTGGAAGGCATCAACAAGGAAATGGGAACCTGGGTCTGCGTCAGCCAGTCGGTGTTCCGCGAGGCCGGAGAACGCCTGTGGCTGCGACCCATTGATACGGTCACCGTCAAGGGCCGCAAGGGTGACACCGTTATCGACACCGATGAATATATCCGCGACGGCGCCACCATCGAAGCGATGGCGGGGCTCAAGCCGGCATTCAAGAAGGACGGCAGCGTTACCGCCGCCAACGCCAGCGGCCTCAACGACGGCGCTGCGGTGCTGGTGCTGATGTCGGCGGACGAAGCGGCGAAGCGCGGCGCCACCGTGCTCGGCCGCATCGCCAGCTTCGCTTCGGTCGGCGTCGATCCATCGGTGATGGGCATCGGCCCGGTGCCGTCATCGCGGCGCGCGCTCGAAAAGGCCGGCTGGTCGGTCGCCGACCTCGACCTGATCGAGGCCAACGAGGCATTCGCCGCACAGGCGCTCGCGGTCGGCCAGGAACTCGGGCTCGATCCGGCCAAGCTCAACGTCAACGGCGGCGCCATCGCCATCGGCCATCCGATCGGCGCCTCGGGCGCGCGCGTGCTGACGACCTTGCTGTATGAAATGGCCAAGCGCGACGCCCGCAAGGGGTTGGCGACTTTGTGCATCGGCGGCGGCATGGGCATCGCCATGTGCATCGAACGCTAGGCGGTAGCCCGCCGACATGCCGACGCTCGATCCGGCGCGACCCGCGACCGCGCTCGAAGCCGGCGGTGATACCGCGCGGCTGCTGATTGCCGGACGCCCGCCTGCCAAGCTCGCCGAGCCTGACGAAGTGCATTTCGAACGCATCGTCCGGCTGGCATGGCCGGGGCAGGTCGGGCCGGTGACCGCCGACCCGACGCGGCTGCCGTTTGTCGAGGCGATGTTCGACCGCGTGCTGCTGACCAGCCAGTTGCCGCGCGCCCGCGCCCGCACCGACCTGCGCGAACTGTGGCGCATCATGGCGCCCGCCGCACTGGCGCTGCTCGCCATCAAGGCACGGCGCCCATGGCAGATTTTGGGGTGGCAACCGGTCGGGTGGACGCAGGCCGATCTGGCGCAGGCGCTCGATGATGCGATGTTCGTCACGCACGACTGGCGGGTTGCGACCTTGCCCAAACGCTGGCACCTCGTGCTGGTCGGCAAGGCTGACGGGCTGCGGCCGGCGGCGGTGCAGGCGGCAACGGTGACAGCGCCGGTGGCGGCGGCCAATCTCGGCCGCGCGGCGCATCAGGGGGAAGACGGGCAGTGAGCGTGGACTACGACAAACTGGCAAAGATGAGCAGCCTCGTGCCGTTCCCGGCGTATCTGGGGTTCGAGGTCAAGCGCAGCGACCGCGACGGCGTCGTCGTCGAAATCGTGCTGCGCCCTGAATATTGCACGATGGGCGGCACCGCGCACGGCGGCTTCCTGATGGCGCTCGCCGACTTCACCGGGGCGATCGGCGCGATGGAAGTGCTGCCCGAAGGCGCCACCAGCACCACCACGGTCGAAAGCAAGACCAACATGATCGGCGCTGCGCCCGCGGGCACACTGATGCGCGCCACCGCGACACCGCTGCACATCGGCCGCCGCACCTCGGTATGGACGACGCGCATCGAAACCGACGCTGGCAAGCTGATCAGCGTGACGACGCAGACGCAGATGGTGCTTTGACGAGGGCGGCGGCTCACACCGAAATGTTGAGCGTCACCCTGTCGCCTTCGACGAGCTTTTGCGCCTTGCGCACCGCGGCCTTGACCGGCAGCAGATAGCCCTGCACGTCCTTGCTCGGGAACACTGACGTCTGCCAGCGCGTGTCGCCGATGCTGACATGCACATACACCGACCCCCAGGCCGCGCTACGCCCCGGCGATGCGGCGCGAATGGCATCGGCAACGGCGCCATCGATGGTGACGAAGTGCCAGGCCGTCGATGTCGGCGTGCCATCCTTGGCCTTGCCGCGCCACAGCCAAAGCGGCCCGGTAAAGTCCCAGCTGCCGCCGTCGCCCAGCGTGGCGCCGAGTTCTTCGCGCAGGAATCGGATCAGTTCGGGATCGCTGGGCAGCGCGTTGCCGCTCATGGTGCCGCGCTCAGCCTTGCACCGGCAGCCGCTCGGCCAGATCAATCCCCGCCTCGGCGAAGTCCTCGATCAGCGCCAGCGTCACGCCCTGGCGCGCATCCATGAAGATCGCATAGTCGGCGACATCGGTGTGGAAGACGATTTCGACTTCGCAGGCATCGAGCGTGACGCGGGTGATATGGGCGCGTTCGAAGCGGCAATACGGTCGGTCCTTGACCGCGGCTTCGGCCATCTCGGGCACCTTGCGCAGCTTTTCGGCGGGGGTGTCGAGCGACAGGTTGAGCGTCATCACGATGCGCCGCGCCTCGATCTTGCGCAGGTTGGAAATCTGCATATCGAGCAGGTTCTTGTTCGACACCACGACCTGTTCGCCCGACAACGCGCGGATGCGCGTGGTCTTCAGCCCGATGGCTTCGACGGTGCCGGTGACGGTGCCGAAGCTGATGGTGTCGCCGGCGCGGAACGGCCGGTCGAACAGGATCGACAGCGCCGCGAACAAGTCGCTGAAAATGCCCTGCGCCGCCAGACCGATGGCGATGCCGCCGACGCCGAGACCGGCGACCAGCGCGGTGACGTTGATGCCGAGGTTGTCGAGCACGAGGATGATCGCCAGCGTCCACACCACGACGTTGACCAGGATGGTGATGATGCCCATGGCGGATGCCAGCGCCTGCGCGTCCTCGTCCTCCTCGGCGCCCTTGCGCTCGACCATCGCGAGGATCAGCGCGCGCACCCAGACCGCGGCCTGGAACACCGCCGCGATGGTGAATATGACGTGGATGACGCTGGTCACGGCCTCGGGCGGCGCGATGAAGCGGATGACGATGCGCGCGGCGAGCGCCGCCATGAAGAATGCCGAGGTCTGATCGAGCAGGCGGCGTGCGAATCCGCGCCAGCTGGTGACTTTTTCCTCGGTGCCGAGCAGCCGCGCCACCAGCCAGCGCAACACATAGAACAGCGCGAATAGCCCGAAGCCGGCACCGAACGCTACCAGCGCGTTGAGGCTGTCGCTGCGGAACCAATGGTAGACGGTTTCGGAAACGTCGTGGATCTGCTTGGGCAGGTCGACCAGGTCTTCGGTGAGGCCTGAATCGGCGGGCGCAGCAGCGGATTTCGGGGAGGCAGTTACAGTCATGGCCTGACTTCTAGCGCAGATGAACGCGTGCGCCTATGCTCCCCGGAAACCGGTCGGGGAGGTCAATCGTGCCGCAAACCATTCGTGAATTGTCGCTGCGCAGCGCGCGCCACACGAGCTTCTACCTCGAATGCGGCAGCCCCGACGGCGTGCCGATGATCTTCGTCCACGGCTGGCCCGAGCTGTCGATTTCGTGGCGCCACCAGCTGCCGGTGTTCGCCGGGCTGGGATTCCGCGCCGTCGCGCCCGACATGCGTGGTTACGGGCGGTCGCGGGTGCATCCGCGCCACGACGACTATGCGCTCGAACACATCGTGACTGACATGATCGAGTTGCTCGATGCGCTCGGCGCCGAAAAGGCAATCTGGGTCGGACACGACTGGGGCTCGCCGGTGGTCTGGGCGATCGCGCAGCAGCATCCCGATCGCTGCCACGGCATTGCCAGCCTGTGTGCGCCGTATCTGCCTGAAGGCCTGTCGGTCGAGGCGGCGTTGCCCTACGCCGACCGCAACTTGTACCCCGAAGACCGGTTTCCGGCGGCGCAATGGGATTACATGCTGTTCTATCGCGAAAATTTCGCCGCCGCGCACCAGGCGTTCGATAAGGATCCGCGGGCCTTCGTGCGGCTGGCGTTCCGCGCCGGCGATGCCGCGGTGGTCGGCCAGCCGGCGATGACCGCGATGGTGCGCGCCCAAGGCGGCTGGTTCGGCCCCGGCGCGCCCGCACCGGCACTGCCGCGCGACGAATCCGTGCTGACGCAGGCCGACGAGGATGCCTATACCGAGGCGCTGACCCGCAACGGCTTCTTCGGTCCCGATAGCTGGTACATGAATGCGCCGGCCAACGCCGCCTATGCCGAACGCGCGCGCGCCAACTGGCAGTTGCAAATGCCGGTGCTGTTCGCGCATGCGCGCTACGACAATGTCTGCGAGACGCTGGTATCACGGCTCGCCGAGCCAATGCGCGCGCATTGCCCCAACCTGACCGAAACGATCGTCGATTCGGGGCACTGGATGGCGCAAGAACAACCGGTGGCGCTCAACGCCGCGCTGGCGAAATGGTGCGCCGCGCAGTTCTGCGGGCTGTTCTGACCCTCCCTCGCCCCATTGGAGAGAGGGCGACTCGCGCCAGCGAGCGGGGAGAGGGGGTTCGACGCTGGAC
>CALMPZ010000586.1 GCA_937871645.1 uncultured Polymorphobacter sp. | reverse complement strand
CCCTTCAAATTCAGCCGAACAGCCACTGCCCGAGCATCCGGTTGAACGGGAAGGTAAAGAACCCGGCAATCAGCAGCGCGCCAATGACGAGGCCGCGCACGGTGCTACGGTGTCGCACGACATCGTGCGCGCGCGCCTGCAGGATCAGGCGTGGGACCAGGATCAGCGCCCAGATCGACAACAACGCAATCGGGCTGAAAATCCATCCGCTGAATGGCCGGATCACCAGACTGAACAGCGCCGTCGCACACATCGAAGCCGCCCAGATCCAGCCAAGCTGGCGGTGGCGGCGATCGCCTTTGCGCCGGGTCAGCATCACCGGCGTCAGTGCCAACACGACGGCGATGGTGCCAAGGTGGAACCACACCGCACGTGACACCCGGTCCCATTCATCATGGCCGCGCGCCACCGCGAAGATGACCACGGCCAACAGCGCCCAGGCCAGCGCGCCGAGCACGCGGTCGGGAAGCCAGCGGTCGATCAGCGACTTGCGCGCCGGGGGTGCTACACTTGCCATTGGCATTCTCCGCGCGCGCGTTGATAGTGGTGCGCAAGCTGCCACGGCGCGCGTGCCTGCAGCAAGGTGATTGATATCGGGGGCTTGAACGATGCGTACAGCGATTTTGGCGGTGTTGCTGGCGAGTGCGGCAGTTGGCGCGGCGCCGGTGACGGCACAAGCGGCGGCAACCGCCGTGACGCCGGCGACGACGCAACTCGCGGCGCTGCTCAAGGAACACTGGGCCTGGTATCTGGCGAACAATCCGGTGCAGGCGAGCATGCTCGGCGTGCGCTCGGGCGACGGCAAGCTCGGCGATCCGTCGCTGGCAGCGGCCGACGCGCAGGCCGCCGAGGCGGCAGCGTTCATCAAGCGCCTTGACGCCATCGACCCGGCGGGGCTGAGCGACGCCGACCGGCTCAACCGGCTGGTGCTGCGGCGGTCGCTGAGCGACCAGGTCGAGGCCAACAAATTCCCGCAGCGCGCCATATTATTCTCGAACCGCGACGGCTGGCACACCTATTTCGCCGTGCTGCCCGACCTGACGCCGTTCTTCACCAAGGCCGATTATCTGAGCTATGTCGAGCGCCTCGAAGCGTTTCCGGCGTATAATGCCGCGTCGATCGCGGTGACGCGCACTGCCTTGAACGACGGCCAGGTCCAGCCGTGCGAGTCGATGGTCGGGTTCGACAAGTCGATTTCGGGGACGATCACCGACACACCGGAGAAGTCGGTGTTCTGGACGCCGTTCGGCAAGCAGCCGACGACGATCAGCGATGCAGATTGGGCGGCGTTGAAGGCGCGTGCGGCGAAGGCGATTTAGAGCGGGGTGATGCAGGCGTATCACGAATAGCTCGATTAG
>CALMPZ010000585.1 GCA_937871645.1 uncultured Polymorphobacter sp. | reverse complement strand
CCAGCAGGTCGGAGCCGGTGGCGCGTTCGAGAAGCTTGAGATCGGTGACGCTGGCGCCGCCGGCGAAATCGATGCGCGGTGCCTTGGCGGTCGGCGTGATGCGCGCCTTGCCGTGCACGCCGAGCAGCCCCGACTTGACGATGACGCCCGGCGGGGTCGGCGCGAACGCGACGAAATCGGCAATCGGCAGCTTCGCCATGTCGAGCGCCATCGCGGCGCCGCCGGTTTGCGGATCGACGCGGCCGACGGCGCTGATTGTCGCGCTACGGTTGATGGTGGCGGAAAAACTGACCGGCAGCGGTGTGTCGCGCTTGTCGGTGATGGTGCCGATGTTGAGCTTGACCGGGGCGATGTCGAGCACCTTGGCGGGCGTGACACGCGCCAGCGTCAGCTTGACCGCAGCGTCTTCGAGATTGAACCCGGCGAGGCTGTAGTGCCAGGCTGGTGCAGCGGCGGCTGGGGCCGATTTGGGCAGCTTCATCGGATAGAGACCGGGAATGCTGACCGAATTGTCGGCGGCGACCAGCGCCTGCGCCTTGAGCCCGGCGACGGTCACCGCGCCGATGCGTGCCATGCGCGCCTTGGCGTCGATCTGGCTGGCGTCGAGCGCGATGCTGCGCAGTGCCACCGCTTCGGGGGCCTTGCCGCGACCCTTGACGGTGATGCCCTTGACCGACAGCGCGCCGATGTCCGCGACTTGGGTGGACAGCTTGTAGCTTGAGCCGGCGAGCGCGACACTGTCGAGTGCGACGCTTTCGCCGGTGGCGCGGCGGGCGCTGACGCCGCCGATGTCGAGCGCACCGATGGCGGCATTGTCGCTGCCCAGCGACAGTTGCGTCGGTGCCAGCTTCAGCGTCTTGACGGTGACGTCGTCGCCGTCCTTGGTGCGCAGCGCAAGATCGGCGACGACAAGGCTGTCGAGACTGGCGTCGAAGATATTGGCGGGCGGCGCGCCGGCGGTTTTGGGCGCGGCGGCGAACTTGTAGCTACCCGCCATATCGAGATGGCCGCCGAGCAGCGCCACCGGCGCCAGATCGTCGATGAAACGGTACAGCGACGTCAACTTGAGCGCCCCGATGCTGAACTTGCCGCTGGAGGCCAGCGGCGCCATCGACAGCGTGCCGGCCCAGTGGAACACCTCGCCGTCCTTGCTCGCGGCATCGAGTTTGTAGTTGCCGCCGGCGTCCATGTGGGTGGCGAAATCGCGCAGTTCGAAGGTAATCGGGGTCAGTGACTTTTCGTGTGAATTGGCGCGGCGCTGGTCGCTGAAATGGACGGTGCCGTTACGCACGTCGAGGCGGCCGATCCACACCGCCGGCGTCGGCTTGCCGTCATCGGGCGGCACCAGTTCGGACAGGTTGAGCGTGCCGTCCTTGCGCAGCACCGCGTTGACCAGCGGTGCATCGATGCTGACGGCGTCAAGCCGCGGGGTCATTTTCCAGATCGACGAGCCGCTGACGTTGACGCCGACATGACCGACCGCGACCATCGGTGCGGGGGCCTTGCTGTCACCAATGGCAATCTTGTCGATATCGAGCGTCAGCTGCAGCGGGTTGAAGCGGATGTTGCCGAGCGAGAGCACCTTGCCGGGCAGGTTCTTGGTCACATAGTCCTGCGCCGCCGAGCGGATCAATCGCGGCGCCAGCCAGAAACCCGCCGCGACATAGGCGCCGAACAGCAGCGCCAGCAGCAATGGAATCAGGATCAGCGGTCGGCGCAAAGATGCCATCATCGAATTTCCCCCGAGCCCGTTGCCACTCTGCCGCCGCGCGCCGCGCACGACAAGGGGGCTTTTGCGCTGCCGCTGCGGGGGTCAAATCCAGCCGGCGGTCTGTGCGAGCAGCCAGAGGCCAATGACCGCGAACAGCGCGGCGGCGATATAGCGCACCGTCGCCAGCGGCACGCGCTTGAGCAGCGCATCGCCGAGGAACACCGCGGGCACATTGGCGATCATCATGCCGAGCGTCGTGCCGATGGTGACCGGCACGACCATCTGGAACTGCGCGCCGAGCGCAATCGTGGCGATCTGTGTCTTGTCGCCCATTTCGACGAGGAAGAATGCCACCAATGTCGTCAGGAACGCCCCGAAGCGCGGCGGCTTGGCATCAAGGTCGTCGACCTTGTCGGGCACCAGCGTCCACGCCGCCATCGCCAGAAACGAAAGCGCTACCGCGTAGCGGAATGCCTGGCCGTCGAGCAGCGACGCGACCTGCGCGCCGACCAGCGCGGCGAGGAAGTGGTTGGCGATGGTGGCAAAGAAGATGCCGGCGATGATCGGCCACGGCGTGCGGAACCGCGTCACCAGCAGAATGGCGAGCAGCTGTGTCTTGTCGCCGATTTCAGCAAGCGCGACGACGGCGGTGGAGGTCAGCAGGGCTTCGAGCATGCGCCGGCTGTAGGCGCAGCGCGCGCCCGGGAGCAACTCCCGAACGTGCGCGCGCTGCCAGCGATAACAGGGGCCTCAGTTCGGCATGCCGATGCTGATGCCGTCCTTCGCCAGCGAGTCGCGCAGATACTGGAACTTCTGGTAGTTGGTTATGGTCAGTGGGCCGGTGTAGATGGCGCTCTGCAGCTTGCGCGGCGGGTACTGGACATAGGTCTTCATCAGCTTGTCGATTTCGGGGCCCATGATCGCCGCGACCCAGGTGTTGTCACCCCAGGCGTTCATCACCACGTCATAGCGCTCCTGCGGGTCCTGCCACAGGTCGAACAGCTGCGGCACGACCGCGACATATTTCTCCTGACCCTTCCAGCCGAGGTTCGAATCGACCGACAGCCCGCCGGTCTGCGCGCCATTGTCGCCGCGCAGGTTGAAGGTCATCTTCAGATGGCCAATGCGGATCGCGCCGGGCGAAAGCTCGTTCTCGGTGAAGTAAAACCAGTTCTTGCGCGGCGATTCCTTGACCTGCCCCGTCAGCATCGGCGTCAGGTCGAAGCTGTCGAACATCGTCGGCTTGCCGTCGCGGTCGGCGGTCGGCAGCCTGGCGCCGCCGACACTGGCGAACGTTGCCATCCAGTCGGTGCCGCCCACGACTTCGTGGTTCTTGGCGCCCGCCGGGATATGGCCGGGCCATATCGCGATCGCCGGCACGCGGCTGCCGCCTTCGCGCACCGTGCCCTTGGTGCCGCGGAACGGCGTATAGCCGGCATCGGGATAGACGTCCTGCCACGCACCGTTGTCGGTGGTGAAGACGACGAGCGTATTGCTGTCGAGGCCGAGCGCCTTGAGCTTCGCCATCACCCGGCCGATGCGCGTATCGACTTCGACAACCGAGTCGGCGAACTTGGTCTTCGACGGCGACTTGTCCTGGAACTCGGGGTCGGGAAGGTTCGGCTGGTGGACCTTCATGAAGTTGACGCTGAGGAAGAACGGCTTGCCGGCGCGCGCGCCCACGGCGGCCTTGTCGAGATATTCGAGCGCGGCGGATTCGATGTAGCGGTCGAGGAACGGAATGCCGACGATGCCGGGCTTGCCGTCGATCACCGGCGTGTTGACGTACTCGCCGTTGATCTTGAACATTTCGCGGGCTTTTGATCCGGCCGTGCCCTCGAGCGCGCCGATCGTCACCTTGTTGAACATCGCGCGGATTGCCGGATCCATCGCCGGGAACCATTTGGCGTCGCCGTAGGTGTAGGCGTTGAGGTGATACAGCCCGACGGCCTTCATCTCGTCAAAGCCCTGCGCGGTGGGCATGGCGTAATCGGCCTCGCCCAGATGCCATTTGCCGGTGAAATAGGTGGCGTAGCCCGCGGTCTTGAGCACCGAGGCCAGCGTCCACTCGGCCGCCGGCAGGCCGCCGCCCTGGCCCTGGAACGCCACCGTCGTCATCCCCGAACGGTTGGGGAACCGCCCGGTCAGCATCGCGGCACGGCCAGCGGTGCAGCTCGGTTGTGCATAATAGTCGTAAAACTGCATGCCCTGGTTGGCGAGCGCATCGATGTTCGGGGTCGGCATGCCGCGGCCTTCGCCGCCGCCATAGGCACCGCTGTCGCCGTAGCCGAAATCGTCGACGACGATCATCAGGATGTTGGGTTGCGCCGCCGCATGGGCGATGGTCGAACCCGATAGCAGCGCGAACGCCAGCGCGGTCGCCTTGGCGGCGATACCCAGATTTGCCATGATGATTCCCCTGTATCCGGTAAGTACGACCCGATGAAGGTCTAGGCCGCACAGGGGCAGCATGCAACCGACACACGGGGTGCGCGATGCGGTGAACCTTGCGGCCGTAAACATCCATCTGCAAGCGCATTGACGGATGGACCGAGCATCATGTGGAAGAATGGAAATCCCCACCGTGCCTCTACCCCTCTCCCCCTGCGGGAGAGGTCGACTCAGCGCAGCTGAGCGGGTGAGGGGTGGGCCACGCGAACCACCGGCCGCCGCGACTTACCCCTCACCCCGCTCGCCGTTGGCGAGTCGCCCTCTCCCGCAGGGGGAGAGGGGAAGCGGTGCTTGCATTTGCGGCGAACCCCCGCTAAAGGCCGCGCATCACTCACGCAGAGGGAAACCTTCCGGTGCCGTGAAGTTCAAACTTGCTTTGGACCCACGATACTCCTCTGCGGCGGATTAACCGGTATAAGGAGAATAGGTTATGGCGGCTCCCGTCGTCACGATGGCGCAGCTTTTGGAAGCAGGCGCCCACTTCGGTCACCAGACTCACCGTTGGAACCCGAAGATGAAGCCGTATATTTTCGGCGATCGCAACGGTGTTCACATCATCGATCTGTCGCAGTCGGTGCCGCTGTTTGCGCGCGCGCTCGATTTCACCCGCGCCACGGTTGCGGCCGGCGGCAAGGTGCTGTTCGTCGGCACCAAGCGCCAGGCGCAGGACCCCATCGCCGAAGCCGCCCGTCGTTCGGGCCAATATTACGTCAACCATCGCTGGCTGGGCGGCATGCTCACCAACTGGAAGACCATCAGCGGTTCGATCAAGCGCTTCAAGATGCTCGAAGAGCAGCTGTCGGGCGACACGCACGGCCTGACCAAGAAGGAAATCCTCAAGCTGACGCGCGAACGCGACAAGTTCGAGCTGTCGCTCGGCGGTATCCGCGACATGAACGGCCTGCCCGATGTGATCTTCGTCATCGACGTCAACAAGGAAGAGCTGGCGATCAAGGAAGCCAACGTCCTGGGTATCCCGGTCGTCGCCATCCTCGACACCAACACCGATCCGAGCGGCATCGCTTTCCCGGTACCGGGCAACGATGACGCCAGCCGCGCCATCCTGCTCTATTGCAACGCGATTGCCGACACGATCCTCGACGCCCGCCGTGGCCGCCAGGCCGAGCAGGGCATCGATATCGGTGCGCTCGAAGTGCAGCCGGTCGAGCCGGTGTTCACCGCACCGGTGATCGAAGAGTCAGCGCCCGCGACGATGGCCGAAGCCATTGCCGACGAAGCTGCTGCTGTCGAAGCACCTGCTGCAGACTAACTGCATCGCCCATTGAATATGCCCGTCTTAGTCAGTCGGGAAAGGGGGCCGGTGTTCACACCGGCCCTTTGTTCAACACCGCCAAACATGAGGAGCCAATCATGGCTGAGATCACTGCAACGATGGTCAAGGAGCTGCGCGACCGCACCGGCGCCGGCATGATGGACTGCAAGAAGGCCCTGAACGAAACCGCCGGCGACTTCGAAGCGGCGATCGACTGGCTGCGCGCCAAGGGTCTCGCCTCGGCCGCGAAGAAGGCCGGCCGCACTGCCGCCGAAGGTCTCGTCGGCGTCGTTGTTGCGGGCAATCGCGGCGCGGTTGTCGAAGTCAATTCGGAAACCGATTTCGTTGCCAAGAACGCCCAGTTCCAGGACTTTGTCCGCATCGTCACCGACATCGCCGTGGCGCAGGGCACCGATGTCGCGGCACTGCTCGCCGCCAGCTATCCCGAAAGCGATGGCAGCGTGCACGACCGGCTGACGCACAACATCGCCACGATCGGTGAAAACCAGTCGCTGCGCCGCGCCGGTATCGTCGAAGTGGCGCAAGGCGTCGTGACCTCGTACATCCACAACGCCACCGTGTCGGGCCTCGGCAAGATCGGCGTGCTCGTCGGTCTCGAATCGGCGGCACCGGCGGACGTGCTCGAAGCGCTCGGCAAGCAGATCGCCATGCACATCGCCGCCGCCAATCCGCTGGCGCTCGATGTTGAAGGCCTCGACCCGGCGATTGTCGAGCGCGAGCGTTCGATCGCCCGCGAAAAGGCTGCCGGTTCGGGCAAGCCCGCCGACATCATCGAAAAGATGATCGAAGGCGGCGTCCGCAAATACGCGCAGGAAAACGCGCTGCTGACGCAGGTGTTCGTCATCGACGGCAAGACCAAGGTCGGCGACGTCGTGGCCGCTGCCGCCAAGGCCGCCGGCACACCGATCACGCTCAAGGCGTTCGAACGCTTCCAGCTCGGTGAAGGCATCGAGCGCGAAGCCAGCGACTTCGCAGCCGAAGTCGCGGCTGCTGCCGGCGCCTGACCTGCAACTTCTCCCCGGCTGCCGCTTGGCAGCCGGGGAGGGGCTGGTTATGGTGACCGTAATGACCGGGCAAAGTTCCGGATTGGCGAAGTAGCGGGAAGGGTGTCGAACATCATGGCGCGGCCAGCGTTTAAACGCATCCTGCTCAAATTGTCCGGCGAGGCCCTGATGGGCTCGGGCCAGTTCGGCATCGACACCGCCGAAACCGACCGCATTGCCGGTGAAGTCAAACGCGCCCGCGACGCCGGCTTTGAACTCTGCCTCGTCGTTGGTGGCGGCAACATCTTCCGCGGGCTGGCGGCCGCCGCCAAGGGCTTCGACCGCGCCAGCGCCGATTATATGGGCATGCTCGCCACGGTCATGAACGCGCTCGCGGTGCAGAACGCGCTCGAACGCGCCGGCGTCGATACCCGCGTCCAGTCGGCGATCCCGATGGCGACGGTGTGCGAACCCTATATCCGCCGCCGTGCCGAGCGCCACATGAGCAAGGGCCGCGTGGTGATTTTCGCCGCCGGCACCGGCAATCCGTTCTTCACCACCGATACCGCCGCCGCCTTGCGCGCCGCCGAAATGGGCTGCGACGCGCTGTTCAAGGGCACCAGCGTCGACGGTGTCTATGACGCCGACCCCAAACAGGTCGCGACCGCCAAGCGTTACGAAAGCCTGAGCTTTTCGAAGGTGCTGAGCGACGATCTTAAAGTCATGGATGCGAGCGCCGTGGCGCTGTGCCGTGACAACGGGATACCGATCGTGGTGTTCAACATCCGCGAACAGGGCAACCTCGCCAAGGTGCTCAAGGGGCAGGGCGTTTCGACGACCGTCGGCGACAAGCCCGGTAAAGCGCCGGCCAAGGCTGCGGGCAAGTCAACAGGCAAATCCGGGAAATAGACATGGCTGATTTTGATCCCGCCGGCTTCAAGGCCGATATTGACCGCCGCATGCATGGCGCGCTCGATGCCTTCAAAAGCGATCTGGTTGGCCTGCGCACGGGCCGCGCCACGGTGTCGCTGCTCGATCCGGTGACGGTCGAGGTGTACGGCGCGCATATGCCGCTGGTCCAGGTGGCGACGGTGACCGCACCCGAGCCGCGCATGCTGTCGGTGCAGGTCTGGGACAAGTCGAACGTCCAGATGGTCGAAAAGGCCATCCGGTCGGCCGGTCTCGGGCTCAATCCGATTACCGATGGCACGACGTTGCGCCTGCCGATTCCCGACCTGACCGAGGAGCGCCGCAAGGAACTCGCCAAGCTGGCCAACCAGTACGCCGAAAAGGCCCGCATCGCAGTGCGCAACGTCCGCCGCGACGGCATGGAAACGCTCAAGGCGGCCGAAAAGAAGGGCCAGATCAACCAGGACGATCAGAAGCGCAACGAAGGCGAAGTCCAGAAGCTGACCGACAAGGCCGTCGCCGACATCGACATCGCGGCCGCGGCAAAGGAAAAGGAAATCCTCGGCAAGTGAGCCTGCGCCCGCGCATCGTGCCGGTGCCCAGCGCGGCACCCGTTGCTGCAACGCCGTCGGGCGGCGGTGCCGTGCCGCGCCATGTCGCGATCATCATGGATGGTAACGGCCGCTGGGCCAAGGCGCGCCGCCTGCCGCGCATTGCCGGCCACCGCCAGGGCATCGAGGCGGTGCGGCGCACCGTCGAAGGCGCCCCGACGCTCGGCATCGAAGTGCTGACGCTGTTCGCGTTTTCGACCGAGAACGCCAAGCGCCCCGAAGACGAAGTCAATGATTTGATGGGTTTGCTGCGCCATTACCTGCGCAGCGAAATCGGCACGCTGCACAAGAACAACGTCCGGCTGCGCTTCATCGGCGAATATCGCCGGCTCAATCCCGATCTTGTCGAGCTGCTTGAAAGCTCGGCTGAACGCACGCGGCTCAACACCGGGCTGACTTTGGTCATCGCGCTCAACTACGGCGCGCAGGATGAGATTGTCCGCGCGATGCAGTCGATTGCCGCCGACGTCGCTGCCGGTCGGCTCGATGCGACGACGATTGACGCCGCGCTGATCGACAAGCGTCTCGACACCGCCGACCTGCCGCCGCCAGACTTGGTGATCCGCACCAGCGGCGAACAGCGGCTGTCGAACTTCCTGCTGTGGCAGGCGGCCTATGCCGAACTGGTGTTCACCGACCAGCTCTGGCCTGATTTCGATACCGCGTCGCTGGCGGCGGCGCTCGCCGAGTTCGCGACGCGCGAACGGCGCTATGGCGGCATCTGAGGCAGTGGCCGCGACGTCGCAACTTGGCGCGCGCGTCGTTGTCGGCGTGCTGCTGATTGTCGTGGCGCTGGCGGCGCTCTGGGCGGGCGGCTTCGGCTTCGGGGCGCTGGTCGCCGTGGCGGTGCTGCTGATGTTTGCCGAATGGGCGCAAATGTTCCGCTTGCCGCGCGGGCTGCGGCTCGCCGGTCTGGTCGTGCTGGCGGGCAGCGTCATGCTGACCATCATCGGCCAGCCGCTGATGGCGATTGCCGCGCTCGCCACCGGTGCAGGGATTTTGGGCCTTGGCGCACGGCCATACGTTCAGGCGCGGGCAAGCTGGGTTGCGATAGGGCTGCTCTATGCAGGTATGCCGGCGATCGCGCTGATCTGGCTGCGCGGCACGCAATATGGGCTGGCTTTGACCTTGCTGACACTGGTGACTGTCTGGGCGACCGATATCTTTGCCTATTTTTCGGGGCGCGCGATTGGCGGCCCGAAGCTGGCGCCGGCGATCAGCCCCAACAAGACCTGGGCCGGACTGATCGGCGGCATGGCCGGTTCGGCGCTGACGATCTGGCTTGTCTATGGGTTGCTTGATGGCCGCATTGACGTACCACCGGTGCCGGTGCTGTGGCTCGTCGCGCTGGCGCCGGTGCTCGCGGTCGTGGCGCAGGCCGGCGACTTCTACGAAAGCTGGCTCAAGCGCCGCGTCGGCGTCAAGGACTCGGGGAATTTGCTCCCCGGTCACGGCGGCATCCTCGACCGGCTCGACGGGCTGGTGCCGGTGGCGGTGGTCGCAGCCGTTGGCACCGCAGCGCTGGGGCTCGCCGGATGAGCCGCGGCATCACCATCTTGGGCGCCACCGGTTCGGTCGGCCAGTCGACGCTCGACCTGATCGGCCGTGCGCCCGACGACTGGCACGTCCACGCCGTCACCGCCAATACCGACGCTGTCGCGCTGGCGGCGATTGCACGCGCCTGCAACGCCGAACTGGCGGTAGTCGGTGACCACGGTGCCTATCAAGACCTCAAGGCGGCACTTTCCGGCAGCGGCATCGCGGTTGCCAGCGGCAAGGCAGCGCTGGTCGAAGCCGCCGAACGGCCTGCCGATATCGTCATGTCGGCGATTGTCGGTGCGGCCGGCCTCGCGCCGACGCTCGCTGCCGTCCGGCGTGGCGCGGTGATCGCGCTTGCCAACAAGGAAAGCCTGGTCTGTGCGGGCGATATCGTCACTGCGGCAGCGCGCCAGTCGGGCGCCCGCTTGCTGCCGGTCGATTCCGAACACAATGCGATCTACCAGATCTTCGATCACGACCATCCCGAACGCGTTGCGCGCGTCATCCTGACGGCGAGCGGCGGGCCGTTCCGCAAGGCCTCGGTCGAGGCGATGCGCGCGGCAACACCGGGGCAGGCGTGCAACCATCCGGTATGGTCCATGGGCGCCAAGATTTCGGTCGATTCGGCGACGATGATGAACAAGGGCCTTGAACTGATCGAGGCGCATCACCTGTTCCCGGTCAGCGCCGACCAGCTCGGGGTCATCGTCCACCCGCAATCGGTGGTGCACAGCTTCGTCGAATACATCGACGGCTCGGTACTGGCGCAGCTCGGCACGCCCGACATGCGCACGCCGATTGCCTATACGCTGGCGCACCCCGAACGCATGGCGACGCCGTGCAAGCGGCTCAACCTCGCTGAAATCGGCAAGCTCGAGTTCGAAGAGCCTGATCTTGAACGCTTTCCCGCGCTCGGTCTGGCGTGGGATGCACTGCGCACTGGTGGCGCGATGCCGACGGCGCTCAACGCCGCCAACGAGGTGGCGGTCGCCGCCTTCCTCGCCGGCGAAATCGGCTTCCTCGATATCGCCGCGCTGGTGCGCGACGTTCTCGACGCGCTCGACGGCGGCGGTCATCACGTTCCTCATCGGCCACACCGTGCCGGGCTGGACGACCACGGTCGTCCTCGTCTCGTTCCTCTTCAGCGTGCAGCTCCTCGTGACCGGCGTGCTCGGCGAGTACATC
>CALMPZ010000584.1 GCA_937871645.1 uncultured Polymorphobacter sp. | reverse complement strand
TGTCGGTGACGGCGGCCGAAAAGCTGCGTGCCGACCCGTTCAGCTTCTACGCGCAATCGATGCTGGCGCTGAAGGTGCTCGACCCGCTCGACAGCGACCCGACCGGCGCCGATCGCGGCTCGGCGGTGCACCGCATTCTGGAGGAATGGGTCAAGAACGGCGGCAGCGATGCGGCGCTGGCGGCGGCTTATGACAAGGAACTTGCCGATTGGAGCAACCACCCGTTGATGCAGGCGCTATGGGCGCCGCGCGTACGCCGTGCGCTCGACTGGGCCAAGGCGACGCTTGACGAATGGGATGCCGAAGGCTGGACGCCGCTCGCCACCGAAGCGCGCGGCCAGCGCATCTTCGAATTCGGCGCGCGCGGCGAATCGCCGGTCACGCTGACCGGCATTGCCGACCGCGTCGACCGTCACAGCAACGGTCAGCTTGCCATTGTCGACTACAAAACCGGCACGGTGCCGACCTATGCGCAGGTCAGTGGCGGCTTTGCGCTGCAGATGGGGCTGCTTGGCGCACTGGCCGAACAGGGGGTGCTGGCAGGCGTGCCGGCGGGGCTCGTCGGGCGCTTCAGCTACTGGAAGGTCAGCGGCGGCAATGACCCCGGCAAGGCCAGCGATCCGTTGCGCTACCGCGGCAAAAGCGAGATCACCCCCGCCGAGCACATCGCCGCCACCGTCGTGCAGTTCACCGAACTGTGCCACGACCTGCTGCTCGGCACCAAGCCGTTCACCGCCAAGTTGCACCCCGAATACGCCGAAAAATACAAGGATTTCGATCATCTGGCGCGTGTCGCCGAATGGCTCGGCAAACCGGTGGTGTCCGAATGAGCCGGCTCAATCCGCCTCCGCGCGTCGGCGCGATGAAGGCCTTGCGCGAAAGCCAGGCCGCTGCCGCTGATCCGGCGGTCAATGCCTGGACTTCGGCGTCCGCCGGCACTGGCAAGACGCAGGTGCTGACGGCGCGCGTGCTGCGGCTGTTGCTCGACGGCGCGGCGCCCGAACGCATCGTGGCGTTGACCTTTACCAAGGCTGCCGCCGCCGAAATGCAGGCGCGCATTTTCGAACGGCTCGCCGACTGGGTGCTTGCCGATGACGGCGCGCTCGACGCCGACCTGATCGCGATTCGCGCCGCGCCCGGCCCCGAAGGCCGGGCGCGCGCGCGGCAATTGTTCGCGCGCACGCTCGATGCGCGCGGCGGTTTGCGGATTTCGACATTGCACGGCTTTGCCCAGTCGCTGCTCGCCAGCTTCCCGGTCGAGGCGGGCATCGCGCCGGGGTTCACCGCGCTCGACGACCGCTCGGCGCTGGCGCTGCGCACGCGCGTGCTCGCCGAAGAAATCGAAGCCGCGACCGCGACCGGCGACCAGCAGTTCCTGGATGACATCGGCGCGCTGAGCATTGCCGGCGGCGAGCAGCGGCTGACGCAAGTGGCCGGCGTGATGATCGGCCATGCCGAAGCGATCGCCGCGCTCGGCGCGTCCGCCGGCTTCGAAGCCAAGCTGCGCCGCTGGCTGGGCCTGCCCGTCGACGGCAGCGCCGAAAGCGTGCTGACCGACGCGCTGGCGGCGATCGACCTTGTCGGGTTGCGGCGGCTCGCCATGGCGCTCGCCGGCGACGGCGGCCAAAAGGCGACGCAGCGTGCCGATGATATGCTGTGCTGGCTCGGCTTCTTGCCCGAAACGCGTGCAGCGCAACTCGATCTGTTGATCGGCACGCTGTTCACCCAGGCCGGGGCACCGCTCGCCAAGCCCGTGCCGGCGACGCCGCTCAAGCGCGACCCGTCGTTGGGCCGGCTTGCCGATACGCAGATCGAACAAGTCGCCGGCGTCATCGATGTGCGCGCCCGGCTGGCAACGGCGGCGCACGCAGCGCGCTATCTGCGCGTCGGCCAGCGCCTTGCGGCGGCCTATGGGGCGCACAAACGGCGCGGCGGCTTCATCGATTATGACGACATGATCGCCCGCGCCGCGGCGCTGCTCGCGACGCCGGGCATGGGCGACTGGGTGCGCTTCAAGCTCGACCAGCGCATCGACCATCTGCTCGTCGACGAGGCGCAGGACACCAACGAAGCGCAATGGGACATCATCAAGGCGCTCACCGACGAGTTCTTCGACGGGCTGAGCGCGCGCGACATCGTCCGCACCTTGTTCGTAGTCGGCGATTTCAAGCAGGCGATCATGAGCTTCCAGGGTTCCGACCCGCGCGTCTTCCGCGACCGCGCCGAGGATTTCGAACAGCGCATCCGCGATGCCGGTCAGGCCTGGCGCGCCGAGCCGCTGAGCGAATCGTTCCGTTCGGTGCCGACCGTGCTCGAAACCGTCGACGCCGTGCTCGACGAACTCGGCCATGCCACGCTCGGCATGCGCGATCCGGTGCCGCGGCACGGTGCCGCGCGCCAGGGGCTGCCGGGCTCGGTGACGCTGTGGCCGCCGCTCGGGGATGCCGAAGTCGGAGGGGCCGAAGTCGCTACTGACGCTGGGTCCGAAACCGAAATGGTGTGGATCGCCGAAAACCACGTCCGCATGGCCCAGCAGGTCGCGGCGCAGATTGCCGTGTGGCTCGACCCGGCGACGCCGCTGTATCTGCCGGCGCGCGGGCGCAATGTCCGGCCGCAGGATATTCTCGTGCTGGTCCGCAAGCGCGGCGAGTTCATGGCGCCGTTGGTCAGCGCGCTGCATGACAAGGGCGTCGCGGTGGCGGGTGTCGACCGGCTGCGGCTGACGACGCCGCTGGCGGTGCAGGACCTGCTGGCGCTGGTGCGCTTCGTGCTGCAGCCGCGTGATGATCTGACCTGCGCCAGCCTGCTGACCTCGCCGCTGCTCGGCTGGAGCCAGGACCAGCTGTTCGCGCTGGCGCACGGTCGCGGCCACGCCAGCCTGTGGACACGGCTGCGGCAATCGGCTGAACCACACGCAAAAGCCGCGCACGACTGGCTGGGTGCGGCGCTGCGGCTCGCCGACTTTTGCGCGCCGTATGAATTTCTCGAAACTATCCTGTCGGGGCCGCTCGGCGGGCGCAAACGCCTGCTGGCGCGGCTCGGCGACGAGGCGCGCGACGCCATCGGCGCGGTGCTGGCGCAGGCGCTGGCGTTCGAACAGCAGAATGCCCCGTCGCTGCAGGGCTTCCTCGCATGGATCGAGCGCGACGACAGCGACTTGAAGCGCGACCCCGAAGCCGCACTCGATGCGGTGCGCATCATGACCGTGCACGGTGCCAAGGGCCTGCAGGCGCCGGTCGTCATCCTGGCGGATGCGACGCGTGACGTGCCCGGCGACCGCGACGGCTTTGTCGCGCTCAACCCTGACGACAGCACCGCCAAGGTGCCGGTCTATTACGGCGGCAAGGCCGGGCGCGTCGGGGCGATCGCCGAGCGTGCCGACGAAGCCGATGAGGCCGGACTGCAGGAGCATTGGCGGCTGATGTATGTGGCGATGACGCGCGCCGAGGACATGCTGTTCATCGGCGGCGCGCTGCCGAGCGCGCGCGGCGACAAGCCCGTCCCGGTGCCCGATGACAGCTGGTATGCGCTGATCGACCGCGCGATGGACAAGAATTTCCCGCTTGAGGACGTGCCCGATACCGTATGGGGCAGTCGTCGCACGCATCAGGGCGGCGCCGGCGATCCGGTGCCCGACGGTGACGGCGCCGGGGCGCGCGCCCCCGACATGGCGCTGCCCGCCTGGGCGA
>CALMPZ010000583.1 GCA_937871645.1 uncultured Polymorphobacter sp. | reverse complement strand
GAAGACGCCGGCGTCGCGGCGCTGCTGTTCACCGATGTCGGGCGCGACGGGATGCTCAAGGGCGTCAATGTCGAGGCCACCGTCGCACTGGCGCGGGCGTGCGCACTGCCGGTGATTGCCAGCGGCGGCGTGGCGGGGCCGGCCGATATCGTGCAACTGCGCGGGCATGTGGTGGACGGCATCGAGGGCGTGATCTGCGGCCGCGCGATTTATGACGGGCGGCTGGGTGTGGCCGAGGCGTTGGGGCTGGCTGCATGAGGCTTTGGGCATGAGTTTGGCGGTCCGCATCATCCCCTGCCTCGACGTCAAGGACGGGCGCGTCGTCAAGGGCGTCAATTTCGTCGATCTGCGCGATGCCGGCGACCCCGTCGAAGCCGCACGCGCCTATGACGCGGCGGGCGCCGACGAGCTGGCGTTCCTCGACATCGGCGCCAGCCACGAAGGCCGCGACACTTTGCTCGATATCGTGCGGCGGACGGCGGACCAATGCTTCATGCCGCTGACGGTGGGTGGCGGGGTGCGCTCGATTGAAAATGCCCGCGCGCTGTTGCTGTCGGGTGCCGACAAGGTCGCGGTCAATTCGGCGGCGGTGGCACGACCACAGCTCATCGAAGAACTGTCGCGGCATTTCGGCGAGCAATGCGTGACGGTCGCCATCGATGCCAAGGCCGTGTCGCCGGGACGCTGGGAGATTTTCACGCACGGCGGCCGCAACGCCACCGGCATCGATGCGGTGGGCTTCGCCATCGAAGCGGCGCAACTGGGTGCCGGCGAAATCCTGCTGACCAGCATGGACCGCGACGGTACGCGCGGCGGCTATGACCTGGCGCTGACGCGCGCGGTGGCGGACGCGGTGCCGGTGCCGGTGGTCGCGTCGGGCGGCGTTGGGTCTCTCGATGACCTCGTCGCCGGCGTGCTGCAGGGCGGCGCGAGCGCGGTGCTGGCGGCGTCGATCTTCCACTTCGGCGAAGCGAGCATTGCGCAGGCGAAGGCGGTGATGCACGCTGCCGGTATCGAGGTGCGCCAATGACCGATGCCAGCCTGAGCGAGATGCCAAATCTCAGCGAAATGTTTGAACGCCTTTACGCGACCGTGGTCGAACGCCGCAGCGCCGACCCCGAAACCTCGTATGTCGCGCGGCTGACGGCCAAGGGCCGCGTCAAGATCGCGCAAAAGCTCGGCGAGGAGGCGGTCGAAACCGTCATCGCTGCCGTCGCGCAGGACAAGGCGGCGCTGGTCGGTGAAACCGCCGATTTGCTGTTCCACCTGAGCGTCTTGCTGGCCGACGCGGGCGTCACGCCGGCCGACATCGCCGCCGAACTGGTGCGCCGCGAAGGCGTGTCAGGACTGGCCGAAAAGGCCGGGCGCAAGCGCTGAGGCCAAGAGGTATAAGGGCCTCCGGCGGGCAGGCCTGAGGCCTGCACCCATTTTTTTTCGCGCTTCCCCAGCGAAAGCTGGGGTCCATGCGTTGACGATGGACCCCAGCTTCCGCTGGGGAGGCGCGAAATGGTCGGGTGCAGGGCTCAGCCCTGCCCTGCCGGAGGCTCTTGATCTGGCTCTGCAGGCCTTGATCGGCGTCGCCAACGCGCCGCCCACGTAAACCCCCGTATTGGCCATCGCTGCCCGCTGCGCTACACCCGCGCCGTGACTGACCGCCCGACCTTGCGCCAAACGCTGGCCACGCCGCTGTTTGCGGCGCTGGCGATGCTGGCGTTGGCGTTCAACCTGCTGGTGCCGCCGGGGTATATGACCGTCGGCGACGGGGCGGGCGGGACGCGCGTCGTGCTGTGCACCGGCAATGGTGCCGTGGCGGTGACGCTGGCAGACGATGGCACGCCGCTGCCCGCCGACAGCGACCATGCGCCGGTGTGCGCATTTGCCGGGCATGTCGCGCCGTTGCAGCCTGTCGCCGATCTGTACGTGCCGGCGCCGGTCTATCCGGTGGCGGCGGGGCTGATTGCGGCGCTGGTCATCGGCGTTGCCCCCGGCCGCGGCATGGCGGCAC
>CALMPZ010000582.1 GCA_937871645.1 uncultured Polymorphobacter sp. | reverse complement strand
CGGCATCACCGCCGCGGCCACCGCTGCGTCCGCCGGCATCACCGCCGCGGCCACCGCTGCGTCCGCCGGCGTCGCCGCCGCCACGGTCGGTCGATTCAGCGGGCTTTTCTTCGACAGCATCGGGAACGCGACCGCCGCTGCGGCCACCGGCATCACCACCACCACGTGTTGCTGGCATTTCAAGTCTCCCCGTGTTTGCAAACGCCGTCCACCCCGGCAGTTTGCGCCAATCGCGCAAAAATGGCGGATTACGCGGTTGTTGTCCAATGATTAGTCAAAGCCGCACAGGCACGCGCCAATCACCGCAAGTAAATGGTGCCCACGGCCGGAATCGAACCGGCACGGCCTTGCGGCCGAGGGATTTTAAGTCCCTTGCGTCTACCAGTTCCGCCACGTGGGCATGGGCTTGGCAAGCTGGCGAGTGCGCGCCTCTATGAAAGATTGAGGCGTTCGCGCAATTCCTTGCCGGGCTTGAAATAGGGCACGCGCTTGGCGCTGACCGACACCGACGTGCCGGTACGCGGATTGCGGCCGACGCGGGCATCGCGGGCGCGCGTTGAAAACGCGCCGAAGCCGCGCAGCTCGACGCGGCGGTTTGCCGCCAGCGCTTCGGTAATCTCGCCGAATATCGTGTCGATCAGGTTTTCGACGATTTCCTTGGTGAGTTGCGGGTTTGCTGCCGCGATTGCCTGAACCAGTTCCGACCGAATCATAGATCCCCCATCTACCAACCGCGACTCGCGCCATCAGCCCCCAAACACCAGACGATACTCCATTTTACTGGAATTGCACCGAATTCTTGGGCGGGCGACAAAAAGCCCCGCCGAAACCAATCGGCGGGGCTTGATGTTCGTGTGCTGGTCGTCAGCGCTTCGGCAGTTAAGCCCAAAAAGCACTAGGCCTTGTCGCTGCCTTCCTTGGCGCGGTTGAGCGCGGCACCGAGGATATCGCCGAGCGAGGCGCCCGAGTCGGACGAACCGTATTTTTCGACGGCTTCCTTGTCCTGCGCGATCTGCGCGGCCTTGATCGAGACCATCGGCTTCTTGCCGCGTTCGAAACCAATGACCATCGCGTCGATCTTCTGGCCGACCTGGAAGCGTTCGGGGCGCTGTTCGTCGCGGTCGCGGCTGAGGTCGCCGCGCTTGATGAACGCCAGCGGGCCGTCGTCGCCAACCTGGACTTCGATGCCACCATCGCGCGCTTCGACCATCGTCACGGTGACGACCTGGTTCTTCTTGAACTCGCTGCCCGGTTCGCCGGCAACGGCTGCACCACCGGTGGCGCCGCCGCTGACGCGGGTTTCATCGAGCTGCTTCATGCCGAGGCTGATGCGCTCCTTCTCGATGTCGATTTCGAGGACCTGGGCACGGACGCGTTCACCCTTGTGGTGCTGCGCCAGCGCCTGTTCGCCGGTCAGGCCGAACGCGATATCCGACATGTGGACCATGCCGTCGACATCGCCGTCGAGCCCGATGAACAGGCCGAATTCGGTGGCGTTCTTGACTTCGCCTTCGACGATCGAGCCCACCGGGTGCGATTCGGCGAAGACTTCCCACGGGTTGCGCTGGGCCTGCTTGAGGCCGAGCGAAATGCGGCGCTTGTCTTCATCGACTTCGAGCACGATGACTTCGACTT
Organism: uncultured Polymorphobacter sp.; assembly: GCA_937871645.1. Taxonomy (GTDB): domain Bacteria; phylum Pseudomonadota; class Alphaproteobacteria; order Sphingomonadales; family Sphingomonadaceae; genus Polymorphobacter_A. Next base: position 1,651 of record CALMPZ010000582.1, on the reverse strand, counting down.
CCTGCGAGGTCGAGACGATCTTGCCGGGGTGGACATTCTTCTTGACCCACGACATTTCCGAAACGTGCACCAGGCCTTCGATGCCGGGTTCGAGTTCGACGAACGCGCCGTATTCGGTGATGTTGGTGACGCGGCCCTTGAACTTGCCGTCAACCGGATACTTGGCGGCAGCGGCGCTCCACGGATCGGCTTCGAGCTGCTTCATGCCGAGGCTGATGCGCTGCGTGTCGCGGTTGATGCGGACGATCTGGACGCGCAGCGTGTCGCCGATGTTGAGCACTTCGCTCGGGTGGCCGACGCGCTTGTAGCTCATGTCGGTGACATGCAGCAGGCCGTCGATGCCGCCGAGATCGACGAACGCACCGTAATCGGTGATGTTCTTGACGACGCCGTCGACGATCTGGCCTTCGGCGAGCGACTGGATCAGACCGGTGCGGGCTTCGGCGCGGGTTTCTTCGAGGATCGAGCGACGCGACACGACGATGTTGCCGCGCTTGCGGTCCATCTTGAGGATCACGAACGGCTGCGGCAGGTTCATCAGCGGGGTGACATCGCGCACCGGGCGGATATCGACCTGCGAACCGGGCAGGAACGCCACGGCGCCGCTGAGGTCGACGGTGAAGCCGCCCTTGACGCGGCCGAAGATGACGCCTTCGACGCGTTCGTTCGCGGCGTACTGCGTTTCGAGTGCATCCCAAGCGCCTTCGCGGCGGGCACGGTCGCGCGACAGCATCGCTTCGCCCTGGGCGTTTTCGACGCGGTCGACATAGACTTCGACTTCGTCGCCGACCTTGAGTTCAGCCTTCATGCCGGGTGCAGCGAATTCGCGCAGCGCGACACGGCCTTCGGACTTCAGTCCGACATCGATAACCGCGAGATCATTCTCGATCGCGGTGACGCGTCCCTTGACGACGCGGCCTTCAAAGCTCTGGTTCTTGCCGAGCGAGCTTTCGAGCATGGCTGCGAAATCATCGCGGGTCGGTTGGGCAGAAGATGCCATCTAGTTCATAACCTTCGTCTTTTCGGGCGCAGACCGCAGCGCGCGGCTTGTCCGGTCATTGCCCCGAATGGCACCATGCCACCCGTTCTTCGCCGAAGCATGGCACCATGCCATGCTCCCCTTGTCCGTCGAAAACTGCAGGCAAAAGCAAAACGCACGGGTACGGGCTTGCGGCCCGTCCATGCAGGAATTTCACTTCAAGCTGCCGCTGCGAGCTGCGCCTTGACCAGCGCCACGGCCCGTTCGACGGCCGCGTCTATACTCATTTCACTCGTATCGAGCAAGGCAGCATCGGCAGCCCGCACCAGCGGCGAGACGGCACGGTTCGAATCGCGGGCATCGCGCGCAAGAATCTCGGCCAGAACCGTCGCCAGCGCCACGGCTTCGCCCCGGCCCGAAAGCTCGGCATGGCGCCGTATAGCGCGCACCTGCGGGCTGGCGGTGACGAACAGTTTGGCGTTGGCATGCGGCGCGATAACGGTGCCGATGTCGCGGCCATCGATCACCGCACCGCCGGGCTGGTCGGCAAACGCCCGCTGACGCGCGACCAGCGCCGCACGCACCCCCGGATGTGCCGAGACGATCGAGGCCGCCACCGCCGTCGTGTCGAGCGTCAGTTCGGGCGCGTCGAGCAACGTGGTGTCGAGCGCC